>NZ_JBFWLZ010000004.1:0-20753 GCF_050251835.1 Diaphorobacter sp.
GCCTGTATGCACAAGGTGCTCACGATCATCAACGCCGTTCTCAAATCCGGCGTGCCTTGGCAAGTGAGTTATCCACATGCTGGAGCTATCTCAAAATGACTTGACTTTGAACACAGTTGCTCTCCCAGAGGGAGAGGGAGTAACACCGGCGCAACCGTTCGCCCTCGCCCCTTTGGGGAGAGGGAGGGGTGAGGGGCTTGCGCAGCAACCACATAGTCAAGCAAAAACCCCAACCGTCATCCCCGCGCAGGCGGGAACCCACGCCCACACCTTCTCAGGGCAACAGCAGCAGCACCGCCACAAAAGCCGCCGTGTGCAGCACCACACCGGCGCCCGCCGCCAGGGCGTAGCGCCAGCCACCGCTTGCCAGGGCCGTCACGCACTTGCTGACGGCGTGCACGCTCAATGACGCGGCCAGCACGCCCACCAGGCTGGCGCCCGCCTCGCCCTGGGGCAGCCCTTGCGCCAAGATGGCGGCCGTGGCCGCATGCACGTCGGCCAGGGCCGCCAGCAGTGCGCCAGCCAGCAGGCCCGCCTCACCCCACCAGCTGCGCAGCAGCTGTACCAGCACCTGCACTGCCGTCAGCAGCGCGGCGATCACCAGCGCATCGCGCAGCTTGAACAGGGCCGCGCCCTCCGGCGGCGCCGGTGCGGCATCGGGGCCGGGCGGGGTCGTGGAAGCGGGCGGGCTGTGCCACAGCAGCAGCCAGCCCCAGGCCAGCGCCACCACGCCACCGGCCATCGCCGGCGCCCACAGCCGCGCCAGCCACAGTGGCTGCACGGTGACTGCCACCACCGCAATCTGCGCCATGGTGGCCACGCACGACAGCACCGCCGCACCTGCCTGCGCACGCACCGGCTCGTTGCCCCGGCGTACCGCCAGCCCCAGGCTGGCGATGGTGGCGGTGCTGGAGATGAAACCCGACGCCAGCGCCGACAAAGCGCTGGCGCGGCGCGCATCCATCAGCCGGCGCGCCAGGTGCGCCAGCGACTGGATCACCAGCAGCACCACCACCAGGCGCACCAGCACCTGGGGGTTGAGCACCTCGCCCCACAGCGGCCGGTTGGGCGCCAGCGGCAGCACCAGCAGCGCCAGCGCCGCCAGAATCAGGCCGCCGTGCACCTCGCCCGGGCGCAGCCAGTCGCGCGCAAAGCCGTGCAGCGTCTCGCGCGCGGCCAGCAAGCTGGTGACGGCCACGGCCAGCGCTGCCGCCACGGGCAGGCTGTGCGTGCACAGCACGCCGATCAGGTAGGCCAGCAGCAGCGCGATCTCGGTGGTCACGCCGGGGTCGCCCGAGCGGTCGCGCGTATAGGCCACCAGAACCAGCAGCGCAATGAAGGCGGCGCCCACGGCCACAAGCCACTCGCTGCCCAGCAACGCCGCCGCGGCCCCGGCCAGCGCTGCCAGCGTGAACGAGCGCACCCCCGCCGGCGCGCGCTGGCTGCCCTGGCCCTTGCGGCGCTCGCGCTCTATGCCCATCAGCAGGCCGCTGCCCAGCGCGCCAGCCAGCACGGCCAGCGTTTCTTGAAAACTCAGGTTCATGTGCATGGTTTCGATTGTGCGCATTGAGAGAGCACCGGTATGGGCAATTACGTAACGAAAAACCCCCGTTGTCATGGCGGCCCGGCCACTTCCACAATGACCGCGGGCTGATGGCAGCCCGCCCCGTGCAACAACAATGGAGACAAGCACATGACCACATCCACGGCCCATCGTCGGCCCCGGCTCCACCCGGCAGGCCTGCTGCTCACTGCCGGCGCCGCGCTGGTGCTGAGCGCCTGCGGTGGCGACTCGGACAATTTTGTCTTTGAAGACGCCGCCAAAGAACTGGCCTCACAGAAAGTCGCCGCCAGCCAGATTGGCCTGCCCACCACGGGTGCCAGCGTCACGTCGGTGGAGACACCCACCGCCGCCAGCGGCCCGCAGCCGCCCACGTCTGTGCGGGCCAATATCTCGATTGCGCCCGTGGATCCTGCGGCACCCGCTATCAAAATGGGACTGCTCTTGCCCAAGCAATGGAACGGCAAGGTGGTCATGCTGGGCGGCGGCGGCTACAACGGCACGCAGCCCAGCCTGTACAGCTACCCCGCGGCGCCGGCCAGCCAGGGCGCCTACCCGCTGCTGGACCAGGGCTACGCCGTGTTTGCCAGCGACTCGGGCCACCAGGCGGGCGCCGCCGGCAGCCGCGACGGCAGCTTTGGCACCAACGACGAGGCGGTCGCCAACTTCTCGGGCGCGGCGCTCAAGAAGGTGAGCGACGTGGCGGACGTGATCGTCACGCGGTTCTACGGCCAAAAGCCCAGCAAGCGTTACTTCATCGGCGGCTCCACCGGCGGGCGCGAAGCCCTGGCCGTGGCGCAGAAATGGCCGGCCGACTGGGACGGCGTGGTCGCCTGGTACCCGGCCTGGAACGCCGCCACCCTGGACTTGCAGTTCGGCCGCCTGAGCCGCGCCTTCGCCCAGCCGGGCGCCTACCCCAGCCTGGCCCAGCGCAAGCTGCTGCGCCAGGCTGCCCTCGCCCAATGCGATGCGCTGGATGGCGCCACAGACGGTGTGGTCAGCAACGTGGCCGCCTGCAACGCGCAGTTCGACCCGGCCACCGCCCAGCTCAACGGCAAGGCCCTGCGCTGCGCCAGCGGCACCAACGAGGGCGACAGCTGCCTGTCCGACGCGATGATCGCGGCGCTGAAGGTGTACAACACGCCCATCACCTTCAGCAGCCCGCTGGGCAGCGGCGAGACGCAGTACCCCGGCTTCAACGTCTGGGGCTCCGACCTGGGCCAGGAAGGCAGCAGCCCGCTGCAGCCCACGGTCAACCTGCTGGCCATGAACACCACCGCGCCGGCCAGCCCCGCGCCGCTCACCGCGCCCTACTGGGCCGTGTTCTGGGACCAGTGGGTGCGCTACTTCGTGACGCGCGACGCCAGCTTCAACTCGCTGTCTCTTGACCCGCAAAACCCTGGCCCCTGGACAGATCGCATCAACCAGCTGACCCGGCTGCAAGACATCAACAGCACCGACCTGTCCGCCTTCAACCAGCGCGGCGGCAAGCTCTTGATGGCGCACGGCACGGCCGACGTGCTGGTCAGCACCCGCGCCACGGCCCAGTACTGGCAGCGCCTGCAGCAAACCATGGGCGCGGCCACGGTCAGGGGCTTTGCCCGCTACTACGAAGTGCCCGGCTACGGCCATGCGGCCAGCTCGGTCTTCAACGCCAACTGGGATTCGCTCAAGGCGCTGGACCAGTGGGTGAGCAGCGGCGCCGCGCCCGCCAGCCAGGTGGTGACCGACACCGCCGGCGTGCCCGGCCGCACCCGCCCGATGTGCGAATACCCCAGCTGGCCGCGCTACAGCGGTGCGGGCGACGTGAACAAGGCCGAGAGCTTCACCTGCGTCACCCAGTAAGCCCCAGCAGGCCCTGACGGGGATGCCCGCCAGCCCTCAGGCTTGCTACCAGAACAATAGCTGCCAGCGCTTGCCAAATAAGCGCTGGCAGCTATTTTTTTATATAGCCCCGCAAACCATGCCCTGCCCGGCGGTTTCCCCCACAATCGCCGCATGAACCTGCTTTTTGAAGCCCGGAACCTGTGCAAGCGCTACGGCAGCACCACCGTGGTGGACGGCGTGTCGTTCGCCATGGCTCCCGGCGAATGCCTGGGCGTGATCGGCCCCAACGGCGCGGGCAAGACCACCACCATCCGCATGTGCCTGGGCCAGACCGCGCCCGACGCGGGCAGCGTGCACTTTCACCCCGGCGGCGGCGCGGCACCGCTGCACATGCCCAGCGACGCGCTGGCCATCAAGGCCCGGCTGGGCGTGGTGACCCAGTTCGACACGCTCGACCCCGACTTCACCTGCGCCGAGAACCTGCGCGTGTTCGGCCGCTACTTCGGCCTGAAGGGCGCGGTGATGGACGCCCGCGTGCCCCGCCTGCTGGAGTTTGCCGCGCTGGCGCACAAGGCCGGGGCCAAACCCGGCGAGCTGTCGGGCGGCATGAAGCGGCGCCTGTCGCTGGCGCGCGCGCTGGTCAACGAGCCGCGCCTGCTCTTGCTGGACGAGCCCACCACCGGACTGGACCCGCAGGCGCGCCACCTGATGTGGGAACGCCTGCAACTGCTGCTGCAGCAAGGCACGGCCATCTTGCTGACCACGCACTTCATGGACGAGGCCGAGCGCCTGTGCTCGCGCCTGCTGGTGCTGGACCACGGCAAAAAAATCGCGGAGGGCCGCCCGCGCGACCTGATCGCCCAGCACCTGGAAAGCGACGTCGTCGAGGTGTATGGCGCAGGCGCCGTGGCCCTGGCGCACGACGCGGCCCTGCGCCCACTGGCCGCGCGCGTGGAAATCAGCGGCGAGACGGTGTTCTTCTACACCCAGAACGCCCGGCCCCTGCTGCAGGCTCTGGAGCCACACGGCCACCTGCGCACGCTGCACCGGCCGGCGAATCTGGAGGATTTGTTCCTCAAACTCACGGGCCGGCAGATTCGCGAGGGGGGTTGAGAGGCTGCGGCCCTGCGTCTGCGCCCGGTTAGGGCGCAGACGCAGGCGGCGCCAGCCGCGCCAGCACCTGCGGCGCCCCCGCCGCATCGGCGCGCAAGACCAGCCCTTCGCCCGAAGCGGCGTCCACCCCGGTCAACGGAGACAGCACGAACATGTGCGTCACCCACACTTCAAAACTGCCGGCCCGGCGCGATGCTGCGGCCAGGGCCTGGCGCAACTCGCGCAGGTGGGCTTCATTGGTGGACTCCACGGAGCCGACCGGCGAGCCCAGCGCCTGCCACACCTGTGCGCTGCCAAAGGCCAGCCGGGCGGTGTCGATGCAGCGGCACCAGGGGCTGGAGCGCGCCTGCGACGGCACCAGCGACTGGCTTTGGAACCATTGGCCGATGCGCTGCGCTTGCGCCCGCCCTGCGTCGCTCAGGTTGCGCTGGGTGCGGCAGTCGCCCAGCACAAAACCGGGCGGGTCATAGGTGCCGGGCGCGTGCGCATGCCGAAAGGCCACCACCACACCGCCGGCGCGGATCAGATCAGCCGCCGGCGGCTGCACAGCCCGGGCCGCAACTTCGACCCACAGGCCAGCGCCCAAACCAGCGCCTAACCCAGCGCCCCATGCGGCGCCCAGCAAAGAACGTCGTTGCAACATGCACACCTCGCATGGCCGGACGGCCCGGCCTGCAGCACATGGTACGGGCGCAGCGCAAGGCCGCACCGGCGCAACACCCATGCCCCGCCAGTGCGCCGCACAATAGCGCCCATGCACACCGCCCAGCCGCCCCACGCGCCCGCCGCAGCGCCGCGCCCCCCGTCCGCCTGGCGCCCGCCGCAACTGTCCACCCGCTGGTGGCCGGTGTTTTTGCGCAACCTGCTGGTGTGGCGCAAGCTGGCCGTGCCCAGCCTGATCGGCAACATTGCCGAGCCGCTGATGTGGCTGCTGGCCTTTGGCTACGGCCTGGGCGCACTGGTGGGGCAGGTACAGGTAGGCGGGCAGGCAGTGCCCTACATCCTGTTTCTGGCCAGCGGCAGCATTTGCATGAGCGCCATGAACGCGGCCAGCTTTGAGGCGCTGTATTCGGCGTTTTCGCGCATGCATGTGCAAAAAACCTGGGACGGCATCATGAACGCGCCCATCAGCCTGGACGACGTGGTGCTGGCCGAGATGCTGTGGGCCGCGTTCAAGGCGCTGTTCGCCGTGACAGCCATCATGGGCGTGATGCTGGCGCTGGGTATCAGCCACAGCCCCAAACTGCTGGTGGCCTGGCCAGTGCTGCTGTGTGTGGGCATCATGTTCTCCAGCATTGCGCTGATCTTCAATGCGCTGGCCAGGGGCTACGACTTTTTCACCTATTACTTCACGCTGGTGCTCACGCCCATGATGTTTTTGTCGGGGGTGTTTTTTCCGCGCGACCAGCTGCCGCCCGTCGTGCATGCGGTGTCTGACTGGCTGCCGCTGACCAATGCGGTCGAACTGGTGCGCCCGCTGTTCATGAACCAGTGGCCCGCGCATCCCCTGCGCCACGCCCTGGTGATCGCGGTGACCACCGTGGCCGCCTACTGGGTGGCGCTGGCGCTCACCCGCAGGCGCTTTCGCGCCTGAGCCGCCCGCACCGCCATGCCCGCGTTGCTGCGCGCCGAGCACATCGCCCTGCTGGAGCGGGGCGTCTCCACCATCGTGGCCTCGCGCGACGCGCAGCTGCGCCCCAGCGTGATGCGCGCCGTGGGAGCGTGCATCAGCGCCGACGGCCAGCGCATCACCGTCTTTCTGCGCCGCAGCCAGTCGCAGCAGCTGCTGGCCGATATCGCCGCCACGGGCCATATCGCCGTGGTCTTCAGCGATCCGCCCTCGCACCGCACGGTGCAGGTCAAGGCCACGGCGGCCGTGCAGCGGACGCTGCTGCCCGCCGACGAGCCCGCGCTGCAGCGCTATCTGGCCGCCATGCAGCAGGCTGTGGCGCAAGTGGGCTATGGGCCGCAGTACACCGCAGCCATGCTGAACGCGCCACGCGGCGACCTGGTGGCCGTGGAGTTTTCGCCCGAAGCCGCGTTCGACCAGACCCCCGGCCCGCATGCCGGCCAACCGCTGCGCCAGCAGCACCAGCCATGAATGCCGAGCCCTCGCTGCGATCCATACGCGCCTGCCTGGAGGGCGCCATTCCCGCGATCATGGCCACCTGCGCCCCGGACGGCACGCCCAACGTGGCCTACATCTCGCAGGTGGTCTATGTGGACGAGCAGCACGTCGCGCTGTCGTTCCAGTTCTTCAACAAGACGCGCGCCAACATCCTGGCCAACCCCCACGCCAACGTGCTGGTGCTGGACCCGGTGACGGCGCGCTGCCATCGCCTGCATCTGCGCTACCTGCGCACGGAAACCGAGGGCGCCCTGTTCGAGCGCATGCGCGCGCAGCTGGCGGGCATTGCGTCGCACAGCGGCATGGAGGGCGTTTTCGAGCTCAGGGGCTCCGACCTGTACGCCGTCGAGCGCATCGAGCCCGTGCCCGGCGAGGGGCTGGCACCCAGCCCGGCCCAGCTGCCGCGCGCCGACCTGCTCGGCGCCGTGCGCCTGTGCAGCCAGCGGCTGGCGCGCTGCACCGCGCTGGGCGAACTGCTGCAGGCCCTGCTGAAGGGGCTGCATGAGCACCTGGACGTGCGCCATGCCCTGGTGCTCATGCTGGATGCGCAGGCCGGCCAGCTCTACACCGTGGCCAGCCACGGGTACGCGCGCTCGGGCGTGGGCTCGGAAATCAAGCTGGGCCAGGGAGTGATCGGCGTGGCCGCGCGCGAAGCCACGCCCGTGCGCATCAGCCACATGACGCATGCCGCGCTGTACAGCCATGCCATCCGCAGCAGCCTGGGCCCAGAGGCTGCGGCCCACGACATCCCCTACCCTGGCCTGGCCGCACCGCACAGCCAGCTGGCCGTGCCCCTGATCAGCTGCGGGCGCACGCTGGGCGTGCTGTTTGTGGAGAGCCCGCTGGACCTGCAGTTCCGCTACCCCGAGGAAGACGCGCTGGTGGCGCTGGCGGGCCAGCTTGCGGCCGCCATCGACCTGCTGCAATCGGCCGAGGACTTCACCGAACCCCTGGCGGGCACGGCGACTGCCCAGGCCCCGCAAGGCCTGCCCGTGCGGGTGCGGCATTTCGCGGTGAATGACAGCATCTTCGTCAACGACACCTATCTCATCAAAGGCGTGGCCGGCGCCATCCTCTGGAAGCTGCTGCGCGACCATGCGCGCACGGGACGCCAGGATTTCAGCAACCGCGAGTTGCGCCTGGACCCCTGCCTGCGCCTGCCCGGCGTGGCCGACAACCTGGAAGCGCGCCTTTTGCTGCTGCAACGCCGCCTGCACGAGAGCGGCACCGGAATCCACCTGGAAAAAACCGGCCGCGGGCGCCTGCGGCTCTGCCTGGATGCGCCTGCGCAACTGGAGGAAATGGCCGGCTGAGGCGGCGTGCGGTCAGCCCTGCGCGCCACTACCCGCGCTCACCGGCTCACGCCTGCGGCACACTGCGCAGCAGCCCTTGGCTCACAGCGGCAGTTGCAACCCACGCGCCAGCTTGTCCCATTCAGTAGGCGACAAATGGGGGCGCACGACACCTAGCGCCATTTCGAAGGCCTGAGGGGGCGCGTTGCGGTGCATGTCGCGCAGCATCAGCAAGCGCTCGTACGCTGTCATGGAGGGCAACATCCAGCGCAAGATGACAAGCATTTCCTCCTGGGCAATGGATGCCACCAGGGCGCCTTCGATGGCGGCCAGCTCGGTATCGCTGTAGTGGTCCCAGAGCACCGCGTTGTGGGCCGTTTCCTCCAAGTGCATGTGCTCGAAGTTGTGCGCCACGAACAGCGCCAGTTGCTGGTAAAGCGCATGCGCCACGCGCCCGCGCTGCTCGTGCGGGCATTGCAGGAGCTGCTGCGCCGCGGTGGCCAGTGCGGCAATCGCCTGCTCATGCCCTTCATGCTCCTGCGCCACGACAGCCGCGCTACCCGGCGCATGGCGCTCTATCGCGGGATGCACGAAGGTGTTCTCATGGTGCAGGTGCGAGCGGCACAAGTCCAGCAACTGCAGCAGGCGGGCGGTGGCCTGGTGCAGCTCGAGGTCGTCCTCGGCGTCCAAGCGCCCCAGGCCCACGAGCGTGTCGGTCATGAAGGCGCGTAAGGCCTTGTGGATACAGGCGTAGATGTCCATGCGCGGGACAGCGGTCTCGGCCTGTGCCAACGCGGAGATTTCCTGGGGGTTGATTTGCATCGTCGGATCCGTTTCCTATGCGGCGCGGACTGTGCGCCACGCCTTGCCGTGCAGGCACACCATGTGCTGTATCGGTGCCATGCAGTCTAGGAACGGCGCCTCGCGGGCGCTGCTAAAAAACGCTTACTCAAACCCTCAAAGTTTCTTAAGGGGCTGCCGACGCCTGCGCGACGAGAGGCACTGGCACCTCTCGAGTGGCCTGGCGGGCCAAGCGCGTCGCGCATTCGGCCATGCCTGGCGGTCTGCCATGGTGGGGCACGCAATCGACACAAAAAACCCCTTGCTTGCCGGTACGATCGCGCCTGCACCCGGTTTCTTCCACAACTCATGCAAAGGACTCCTTTATGACGATTTCGACCGTTGGCATCATCGGCGCGGGCACCATGGGCAATGGCATTGCGCAGGCCTGCGCCGTGTCCGGCATCTCCGTGGTTCTGGTGGACATCTCCGACGCTGCTGTGCAAAAGGGTCTGGCCACGGTTTCAGGCAGCCTGGATCGCCTGATCAAGAAAGAAAAGATCACCCAGGCCGACAAGGACGCAGCGCTGTCGCGCATCAAGACCTCCACCAGCTACGACGACCTGAAGGCCGCGCAGATCGTGATCGAGGCCGCCACCGAGAACTACGAGCTCAAGCTCAAGATCCTCAAGCAGGTGGACGCCCTGGTGGCGCCCGAGGTCATCATTGCCTCCAACACCTCGTCCATCTCCATCACCAAGCTGGGCGCAGCCACCAGCCGTGCCGACAAGTTCATCGGCATGCACTTTTTCAACCCCGTGCCCATGATGGCGCTGGTCGAGCTGATCCGCGGCCTGCAGACCTCCGACGCCACGCACGACGCGGTGAAGGCCCTGGCCGAGCGCCTGGGCAAGTCGCCCATCACGGTCAAGAACTCCGCCGGCTTCGTGGTCAACCGCATTCTGGTGCCCATGATCAACGAAGCCTTCTTCGTGCTGGCCGAAGGCCTGGCAACCCCCGAAGACATCGACGCCGGCATGAAGCTGGGCTGCAACCACCCCATCGGCCCCCTGGCGCTGGCCGACATGATCGGCCTGGACGTGTGCCTGGCCGTGATGGAAGTCTTCCTGGAAGACTTTGGCGACAGCAAGTACCGCCCCTGCCCGCTGCTCAAGGAAATGGTGGCCGCCGGCCGCCTGGGCCGCAAGACCGGCCGCGGCGTCTATCAATACTGATTGCCTCCCTGGCGCCCCAGCCTCTGCCTGAGGCGCCCTGCCGGGCATCCGCACGAAACCCGGATTTTTCAAAGGGGGAAATCTGGGTTTTCCCTAATCACGCGGCGGCCCGGCTGCAAGCTGCCAATCAGCTTGCGGGTTCATCATGCGGTGCAGAACCTAGCAAACTGCCTGCCCCATGAAGATTGCCCTGTTGTCCGACATCCACGCCAACCTACCCGCTTTCGATGCCTGCCTGGCGCACTCCCGGGCGCATGGCGCGCAGCAATTTGCCCTGCTGGGCGACCTGGTGGGCTATGGCGCCCAGCCGGGGGCCGTGCTGGACGCGGTCATGCAGCTGGTGGCCGAGGGCGCGCTGTGCGTGCGCGGCAATCATGACGCGGCAGCACTCTCACCCGCCAGTGCCTCCCAGACCATGACCGACGTAAGCGCGCAGTGGACCCACCCGCGCCTGGACGAGCGCCATCTGGACTTTCTGGCCGGCCTGCCGCTCACCGAACGCCTGGGCCCCGATGCGCTGCTGGTGCATGCCAGCGCCGACAGCCCCGAGCGCTGGCATTACGTCAGCGACAGCAACGCGGCCGAGCGCTCCATGGCCGCCGCCACGCGCATCGACCCGGCCATCCGCTATGTGTTCAGCGGCCATGTGCACGAGCAGGCGCTGTACTTTCTCACCCCCACGGCCAAGCTGATGCGCTTTTCACCGCAGCCGGGCGTGCCAGTACCCGTGCCGCCGCACCGCCAATGGCTGGCCATCGTGGGCTCGTGCGGCCAGCCGCGCGACGGCGACACGCGCGCCATGTACGCCATGTTTGACGCGGGCGCCGCCACCCTCACCTTTTACCGCGTGGCCTACGACCACATGGCCGCTGCGGCGGCGGTGCGCGCCGGCGGCATGCCCGCCTTTTTTGCCGACCGCCTGGAAAAAGGCCGCTAGGCCATGAAGCTGCTGGAGCCCGGCACCGAGATCGACGGCTTCGTGGTGCACGAGTGCATCCACGCGGGCGGCATGGCCCACATCTACCGCGTGGGCTACGCCAACGCCGCGCGCGACCCCGGCTTTGCCATGGCCATGAAGATCCCGCGCATGACGGCGGGCGACGGTGCGGAGAACATCGTCAGCTTTGAAGTCGAGTTAACCATCCTGCCCACGCTTTCGGGCCCGCACGCGCCGCGCTTCGTGGCCGCGGGCGACCTGATGCGCCTGCCCTACCTGGTCATGGAATACGTGCCCGGCGACACGCTGCAGCACTGGCTGGACCAGCACCCGCCCGGCGACACCGACGCGCGCAGCCCCGAGGCAATTGCACGCATCGGCGCGGCCATGGCCCGGGCGGCGCACAGCATCCACCAGCAAAACGTCTGCCATCTGGATCTGAAGCCCGCCAACGTGCTGCTGCGCGAAGGTGGCGGCGTGGTGCTGCTGGACTTTGGCCTGTCGTGCCACGCGCACTACCCCGACCTGCTGGCCGAGGAGATGCGCAAGGCCGTGGGCTCGCCCACCTGGATCGCGCCCGAGCAGGTGGTGGGCGTGCGCGGCGATCTGCGCAGCGACATTTTCGCCATCGGCGTGATGCTCTACGAAATGGCCACGGGCGAGCTGCCCTTCGGCGCGCCCGCCACCAAGGGCGGCCTGCGCCAGCGCCTGTGGATGACGCCCGCGCCGCCGCGCCAGCACCGCCCTGGCCTGCCAGAATGGCTGCAAGAAGTAATCCTGCGCTGCCTGGAGCCCGAGGCCGCGCAGCGCTACCCCAGCGCCGCGCACCTGACGTTCGACCTGGCCAACCCAGACCAGGTGCCCATCACCGAACGCGGGCAACGCCTGCGCGGGCCGGGCCTGCGGGCGCATTTCAAGCGCTGGATCAAGGCCGCAGGCATGCACTACCAGCCCAGCCCGCTGCCCGCGCGCCAGATTGCCGCGGTGCCCATCGTCATGGTGGCCGTGCCGCACGACGACGTGCAGGATGCCACGCTGTACTCGCTGCGCGAGGCGGTGGCGCGCTCGCTGGGCATACGCCCCGGCGCGCGGCTGGCCTGCGTGACGGTGATCTCGCCCTCGGCCAGCAGCACGTCCGACAGCACCCGCAGCGAGACCATGCTGCACCGCACGCATCTGGCGCGCCTCAAGCAATGGGCCGCGGGGCTCGATCTGTCGCGCCACAGCGCCAGCTACCACGTGCTGGAGGCCAGCGACGTGGCCCAGGCCCTGGTGCGCTATGCCGAGGGCAACCGCGTCAGCATGATGATCCTGGGCGCTGCCACGCATGGGCTGCAGCTGCAGCGCTTCATCGACACCGTGCCCATCCGCGTGGCGCGCGACGCGCCCTGCACCGTCATATTGGTCAAGCAGCAACTGCCCTTCGACGCGCTGGGGCAATGACCCGGGCCACTGCGGCCGCCGCGGCAAGCCCGACAATCGCGCCATGACCGCACCCCGCCCCGACGACGCCCCACACCCCTACGCCACCCTCACGCCCGACCAGGTGCTGGACGCGCTGGCCAGCGTGGGCCTGCATGGCGACGGGCGGCTGATGGCGCTGTCGTCCTACGAAAACCGCGTCTATCAGGTGTGGCTGGAGGGCGGCGAGCGCGTGGTCGCCAAGTTCTACCGCCCCGGGCGCTGGAGCGAGGCGCAAATTCTGGAAGAACACGCCTTCGCCGCCGACCTGATGGCCGCTGAGATCCCCGCCGTGGGGCCGCTGACGCTCCAGGGGCGCACGCTGCACCCGCACGCCGACTTTCTGTTCTCGGTCAGCCCCTGGCGCGGCGGGCGCCAGCCCGAGCTGGATGACTTCGAGGTGCTGGAATGGATTGGCCGCTTTCTGGCCCGCATCCACACCGTGGGCGCGGCGCAGCCGTTCACGCACCGCCCACCACTCGACTTGCGCAGCTTTGGCTCTGAGCCGCACGACTGGCTGCTGGCGCACGACTTGATCCCGCTGGATGTGCAGTCCGCGTGGCGCAATGCCTGCGAACAAGCGCTGTCGCTGATAGGCGGCCACACCCACCTGGCGCACGGCCCCGATCGCCTGCATCTGAAAGACGCCACCCTGCTGCGCCTGCACGGCGACTGCCACCCCGGCAACATTCTGTGGACGCCACTGGACGATTCGGGCCGCGGCGGCCCGCATTTTGTCGATCTGGACGACGCCCGCATGGGCCCCGCGGTGCAGGATCTGTGGATGCTGCTGTCGGGCGACCGCCGCCAGCGCACGCAGCAGCTGGCCGCCCTGCTGGACGGCTACGAACAGTTCCGCAGCTTTGACCGGCGCGAGCTGGCTCTCATCGAGCCCCTGCGCACCCTGCGCCTGATCCACTACAGCGCCTGGCTGGCACGGCGCTGGTCCGACCCGATCTTTCCGATCAACTTTCCGTGGTTCGGAACGAGCGACTACTGGCGCGGCCAGGTGGACATGCTGCACGAGCAGATCGAGGCGATGCAGGAGGCGCCGCTGGCGGCTTGAAGGCGCCCGTGGCGTCCCGCCCCACCCTGAAAAGGTGGCCCCAACGCCGATGAAAATCCGCACCAATGGGACTTGGGAATTTTCACGCTTATCCAAATATTCGGAAAAATATTCCATTTTCCTTGCACGACCATTCAATCGCCAATACAATTCGCATCCTCTGCAGCGATTTAGCTTTCCTGTGCTGCAGCCAGGTTCGATTCGGGCAGCGGTACCCCCAACACCGCACACCTCTACCACCACCTCTTTGCATAGAGCGTCGCTGGCAGTCTGACTTTCTCCCCGGCAAGCTTCACTCGACGGCCACGTGTCCCCTGCGCGGTCGTCGCTGCTCATGAACCAATGCGATTGGCAAAGGACATGAGCCCAGGCCAGACAGGCCTGAATATCACGGTTTTAATGTCATCTCCATTTTCTTTTACCTCCGGTAAATTCCTGCTCACGCCGTTGACGCGCTCCACGTCCACGGGCCATCACACGGCATCCCTCTCGATTCGCAGAGGCAAGGGCACTCAGACCCATGACCGTATCTACACCTTCAAGCCCGAATTCAAAACCCGGGACAGCGCCCTGATGTACGCACAGGCGCAAGGGCGGCACTGGCTCCTCGATCCGGCTTCATTGGCATAAACCGCCATCCAGAAAATATCTCAGGGCTCCAATGCCCAAAAACCTGCAGTGCAATCCAGCACAATTGCCGCTGAATACACATGCCGGGTTTTCTGAGTATTTCGTTTTTACCTGCGCCCAAATTTTTTGCAGGGCGCTTCTTTGAAAGGCTCAAAATGAGCAACAAACTCTACGTCGGCAACCTGTCTTATTCGGTTCGTGACGACGATCTGCAACAACAGTTTTCTTCCTATGGCCATGTGCAGTCTGCCAAGGTGATGATGGAGCGCGACACCGGCCGCTCCAAAGGTTTCGGCTTTGTCGAAATGTCCAACGGCCAGGAAGCCGAGGCTGCCATCCAGGGCCTGCACGGCAGGAACATGGGCGGCCGTGATCTCACGGTGAACATTGCCCGCCCCATGGAAGCGCGCCCGCCACGCAGCGGCGGCTTTAACAGCGGTGGCTACGCAAGCGACCGCCGCAGCAGCTACTGACCCGCTGCTGCATGACGAAAAGCCAGCTTCAACGCTGGCTTTTTTTGTTTATGGCCCCGCGCCAGTTCAGTCCATCTTGACGCCTGAGATCTTCACCAGTTTCTGGATCACCGGGTCCACGGCGTCGAAGTCTTTACGAAACTGGGCTGCCCCGCCTGGCACGCTCTCCAGGCCAAAGACCTGAAAGCGCGCCTTCATGGCGGTGGAGTGGATGATCTCCACCGCTTCTTTCTCCAGCCGCTGCACGATGGGCTTGGGCGTGCCTGCGGGCGCCAGCAGGGTGAACCAGGCAACGGTGTTGAATTCGGGGTCAGGAAAGCCCTGCTCGGCCATGGTGGGCACGTCCGGCATGTCGGCCAGGCGCCTGGGGCCAAAGACGGCAATCGGCCGGACGCGCTGATCCTTGATCACACCCTGAGCCGCCGCCACGGTGCCCAGCCCCCACGACACCACGCCGCCCGCCAGATCCTGAATGTGCGGCGCCTCGCTCTTGTAGGCGACATGGGTCATGTCCAGCTTGCGCGAGTCGTTCAGGTACGCACTCATCAAATGGCCGGCCGAACCCTGGCCATAAGAGCCGTAATTGACCTTGCCCCTGTTTTGCTGCGCCCAGGCCATGAACTCTTTCATGTTCTTCACCGGCACATTGGCGTTGACCATCATCACCAGGCTGGTGGCCGCCAGCTGGGTGATGAACTCGAAGTCCTTGCGGATGTCGTAGGGCACCTTGGCGAACATGTGGTGTGTGTAGAACACGGGCGTCGAATAAGCCACCAGCAGGGTGTAGCCGTCCGGCGCGGCACGTGCCACGGCATGGGTACCCAGCATGCCGGACGCCCCGGTCTTGTTGTCCACCACCACGGCTTGGCCCAGGCGCTTGCCCAGTTGATCGGCCAGCACACGCGCCACCACGTCCGTGCCGCCGCCCGCACCGGCGGGAACCACCAGGGTAATGGGCCGGGAGGGGTAGTCCTTGGCTGCGCTGCTGGTCTGCGCCTGCGCCTGCCCTGTCATACCCAAGGCCAGAGCCACAGTGGCCAGTACGGTATTGATCCTCATGCTTCGTCTCCCGGTGGTTGTCATGAACAGATCAATGGTGCGGGCGCGACACCGCTACCGCCATTGGGGGATACCTGTGCCACACATGACAGACATGCCGCCAATGGATGGCGACAGGCGGGCGACACCAAGCCGCGCGACTGGCTGGCGCGGGCAGGTAAACATGTCGCACCAGGAAGTCAAGGCCATGCGGAAGGCGCCGCTGGTGGCGCAAGAACGCGGTGTGCAGGAGCAGTCGCTAGAGTGATGTGAAGGCTGACGCCCAACGCCCTGGGTCAAGCCACCTGGCAGAAGGCGGCTTGAGCCAAAAGTTGCATACTAGCGCCGGAAACCGGGAAATACAGGATAAATGCCGACCCTGTCAGCGCTGTTTTTGGCGATGTCAGACAAGCGACCATATGATCGTCCGTGATACGACCGCTCTTAAAGTATTGGGGTGTGGTATGAAATTAACTGGGCGCCAGTACCTCAGTGCATTGATGGTTTTGATTGTGCTGGCCTTCGTTCCGGTTTTGTCAGTTGATCAACCGTTTTTGGCAGATTATCCAAATCATCTGGCTCGGGTTCATGTGTGGCTTTCACACATTTCAAACGACCCGGTGCCGAATGTCGAACCCGTTTGGGCGCTACAGCCCAACATGGCTTTTGAACTGGTGACTGGGTTCCTGACCCTCTTCATGCCACTGAAGCATGCCGGCCATGGATTTATTTTATTGACGATAGTCTCGCTGGCGGTCGGGCCCGCCATTTTGGGGCGAGCGCTCTGGAAGACTTTTAGTTTCTGGAGCCTCCTGCCTTTCCTGTTTATTTATAACAGGCTTTTTTTTTGGGGATTTTTGGGCTACCTTTTTTCATTGGGGGTTGCATTCGCACTCAGCTCCCTTTGGGTCGCATCGGCAAGAGCGGAAAGAAAAGCCTTGTGGTTTGTGATTGCAACACTAAGCGCATTGCTTGTGCTGGGCCTGCATCTGTATGCTTTTGCGATATTTGGTTTGATCAATCTATTCCTGACCCTTCGATCGGCAGACCATCTAAGTGTTTTCAGCAAGGGCTGGTTTTACGAGGTTTTTTATAAACTGGCACCTTTGGTGGTGGCGCTTTCAGTCTTTGCATTGGGGGCACCGGTTTTTGAATCAGAACGAAACATCAAGTGGGGACCATTTTCTGCCAAGTTGAATGCCTTCGGCGGATTGCTGATAGGGCCCAACATACAGGCGGATCTGATCCTGGGTGGGCTAGTGGCAATTGTGCCTGCTGTTATCTTGGCAGTTAATGGCAAGCGACTCAAGCCAGTTATGGACAAATGGCTGCTTGGCGGCTTGGTTTTCTTGATATTAATACACTTTTCAATGCCGGCTCAGCTATTGTCCAGCTATGGAGCTGATCAGCGGCTGCCGATTGCGATCGCCCTTTTGTCCATTGCTTCGCTGCCCCCTCTAGATTTTCGAAGGCAGAATCTAGTCGATTTTCTTGCAATTTGCCTGCTGGCAATTTTTGTTTTTCGACTGATTTACACCAGGTCTGACTGGATTGCCCATCAAAAAATCCACACGGAGTTGACCCAGGCGTATCAGCAGTTACCCCGGAAAGCGAGTGTCCTGTCCTTGATCGGAACCACCAGCACACACGGACTTCCGCGGACTCCGCTGACAGAGCATTTGGGCTTCGCGGTGATTGAAAAGAGCGTTTTCTGGCCTGGATTGTTCGCCTATCCGATACACGGCGCGCAGACCATCAGATTTTTGAATCCTTGCACAATACCCTCAGGTATTGCAGACTTGCAAAAAATACCTCTTTCGATGCTCAATGATGTCGTTGCGGGTGCAAAAAAGCACCAGAACCATGACCTGATCAGGACATCCTCACACTACCAATATGTAGTCGTTATTCGTGAGGATGGCCTCGCCTCCACTTTGCCAGAAAATTCCGTATTTGGGACACTTCATAACAAAGGAGATTATTTCGCGATTTATGAAACCCCTTTCGGCCCGAAGAATCACCGCGGCCAATCGGCGGACTCAAAAATGGAATGCGATGCTCTGGAGCTTCAATGAACCAAAGTGGAGTGCTGCGGGCGGGGTACCAAAACTTCCGTATCGCCTGTTTTTTTGAGCAAATCCACCCTGTATGAAGACATGAGGCCAGGCGGATTCCGGGCTTGCAGATCACGAGACCGGCGCCCCCAGCACGTCCTGATGCCGCCGAGGGCGCAATCCGCCGTCTTAAGCTATATTTTTAATAGCTACCAGCGCTTGATTTAATTGAGCCAGGGCCATTTCTGGCTCAAATCACGCCAGCAACGCGTTCACGCGCCTGACGTAGGCGGCCGGGTCTTCAGGCAAGCCACCCTCGGCCAGCAGTGCCTGGTCGAACAGGATGTGGGCCAGGTCGTGAAAGTGCACGCTGCCGTCCAGCTTTTTGACCAGCGCATGCTCGGGATTGACCTCCAGCACCGGCTTGGTGTCGGGAGCGCTTTGCCCCGCCTGCTTGAGCATGCGCGCCAGTTGGGTGCTCATGCCGCCGTCCTGCACCACCAGGCAGGCAGGCGAATCCACCAGACGGGTGGTCACGCGCACGTCCTCGGCCTTGTCCTTCAGGGCCTCCTTCAGCTTGGCCAGCACGGGCTTGAAGGCCTCGGCGGCCTCTTCAGCCGCCTTCTTCTCGGCCTCGTCCTGCAGCTTGCCCAGATCCACCGCGCCCTTGGCCACGGACTGCAGCGGCGTGCCGTCGAAGTCGTGCAGGTAGTTCAGCGCCCACTCGTCCACGCGGTCGGTCATGAGCAGCACTTCGATGCCCTTTTTCTTGAAGACCTCGAGCTGCGGGCTGTTCTTGGCCGCCGCCAGGGTGTCGGCGGTGATGTAGTAAATCGCCTCCTGGCCCTCCTTCATGCGCGCCTTGTAGTCCTGGAAGGACACGCTGGCGCTGTCGGTGGTGGTGCTGGCAAAACGCAGCAGCTTGGCCAGGCGCTCGCGGTTGGCAAAGTCCTCGCCCAGGCCTTCTTTCAGCACGGCGCCGAACTCGGCGTAGAACTGGGTGTACTTGCCTTCCTTGGCCTTGTCTTCGGCGCTGACCACGTCCTGCACGCCATCGGCGCCTTCCGCGGCTGCCTCGTGCTTGTCATGCTTGGCCAGGTCTTCGAGCATGGACAGCACGCGTTTGACCGAGCCGTCGCGGATCAGGCGCACGTCGCGGCTTTCCTGCAGCAGCTCGCGGCTGACGTTCAGCGGCAGGTCGGCGGAGTCGATCACGCCCTTGACGAATCGCAGGTAGCTGGGCATGAGCGACTCGGCATCGTCCATGATGAACACGCGCTTGACGTACAGCTTCACGCCGGCTTTCTTGTCGCGGTTCCACAGATCGAACGGCGCCTTGGCAGGGATGTAGAGCAGCTGCGTGTACTCGGTGTTGCCCTCGACGCGGTTGTGGCTCCAGCTCAGGGGGTTCTCGAAGTCGTGGCTGATGGACTTATAGAAGTCCTGGTACTGCTCGTCGGTGATGTCCTTCTTGGGGCGGGTCCACAGGGCGCTGGCCTTGTTGACGGTTTCCCACTCGCCGGTCTTGACCATCTGGCCGGGCTCGCCTTCCTTCTCGCCGTCTTTCCACTCCTCTTTTTCCATGAGGATGGGCAGGCTGATGTGGTCGGAGTATTTGCCGATGATCTGCTTGATCTTCCAGGCGTTCAGATACTCCTGGGCGTCATCGCGCAGGTGCAGGATCACGCTGGTGCCGCGCGCGGCGCGCTCGATGGTCTCCACCTCGAAGTCGCCCGCGCCGCTGCTGGTCCAGCGCACGCCTTCGCTGGCAGGCAGGCCGGCGCGGCGGCTTTCCACGGTGATCTTGTCGGCCACGATGAAGCCCGAGTAAAAGCCAACGCCAAACTGGCCGATCAGCTGCCCCTGCTCGCTGGCAGTGGCCTTCTGGTCGCCCGTCAGGCGGCTCATGAAGTCCTTGGTGCCGCTCTTGGCGATGGTGCCCAGGTGGTCGATGGCCTCTTGCGCGCTCATGCCGATACCGTTGTCGGTGATGGTGAGCGTTTTGGCGTCCTTGTCGAAAGACACACGCACCTCCAGGCTGGGCGCAGCCTCGTACAGCGCGGCGTCGTTCAAGGCCTCAAAGCGCAGCTTGTCGCAGGCGTCGCTGGCGTTGGAGACCAGCTCGCGCAAGAAAATCTCTTTGTTGGAATACAGCGAATGCGTGACCAGGTGCAGCAGTTGCGCCACTTCGGCCTGGAAGGAATGGGTGTGCTTGCTCATGGAATGGTTAGCGTCGGATAGAGGTTCTGAAAAAGCGGTGTTTGCCGGCGCAGCCGGAACGCCCCCGCATTTGGGGCCAAAAGAATGACGTTCAAGGGCCTGCGTTCAAGAGGCCGGCGCGTGGCATTTCAGAAGGTCTCGCCCGGCGCCAGGTAGCGCCACTGCCCCGGCGGCAGCTTGCCCAGCAGCACCTGGCCGATGCGGATGCGCTTGAGGCCCACCACCTTCAGGCCAACCTGCTCGCACATGCGGCGGATCTGGCGCTTCTTGCCCTCGCGCAGCACAAAGCGCAGCTGCTCGGGGTTTTGCCATTCCACCAGCGCGGGCTTGAGCGGCTGGCCATCGAGCGACAGCCCGTGGTTCAGCAGCGCCAGCTTGTCGGCCGGGAAGGCCGAGCGCACGTCCAGCGTGCGTTCGCCATACTGCACGCGCACCAGGTATTCCTTGTCCACCGTCGAGTCCTCGCCGATGAGCTGGCGCGCCACGCGGCCGTCCTGCGTCAGCACCAGCAGACCCACGGAGTCGATGTCCAGCCGCCCGCAGGGCGCCAGGCCCCTGAGCTGCGCGGGCGCAAAGCGCGTGCGGCTGGGGTCGTCTTTCCAGTGCATGCGCGGGTTGATGAGCGCCACGGCCGGGGTGTGGCCGTCCTCGGCCTGGCCGCTGACGTAGCCCATGGGCTTGTGCAGCAAGATGGTGACCTGCTGGCGCTGCTGGCCCTGGGCGGCGCGGTCCACGTCGATGCGATCGTGCGGCCCCACCTGCAATCCCATGGCGGCCACCTGGCCGTTGACGCGCACCCAGCCTTGGGCAATCCATTCGTCGGCCTCGCGGCGCGAGCAAAGGCCCAGCTCGGCCATGCGCTTGTTCAGGCGCGACAAGCCGGGCGCCCGCGGGCTGGCCGCCGGTTGCGCTGTGCGGGCGGGCGCTGAAGGCGCAGG
>NZ_JBFWLZ010000004.1:20853-122496 GCF_050251835.1 Diaphorobacter sp.
GTGCCGGCGGGCGCACGCCCAGGGTGGGCCGGCGCAGCACCGGACGGGGTGCGGGCGCCGCAGGCGCGGGTGCGCTGGCCGGTGAAGGGGGACGGGTGCTGGACGAAGACATGGCGGGTATTTTCGCCGCCAGGGGCGCCGCAGAGCTGCAGAAAAACGTTGAATGTCCAATAAGCGGGTTGGCGGACCCAGGGCCGGCGTGCAGCGGTTGGGCGCCAGGGCAACCGGCGTGTGCTACTGGGCCCTCAGGCGCTGCAAGCCTGTGCGGCCGGTGCACTGCCCGCCGCGCCACCCCGCGCAGCGCCCGTGGTGGCGCGCAGCGCCTGCAGATTCAGCACGCGCAGGCCGCCGTATTCCACGCGGATCGCGCCCTGCGCCTCCAGCGTTGCCAGCGCCTCGTTCACACGCTGGCGCGACAGGCCGACCAGGTAGGCCAGTTCTTGCTGCGTGATGCGCAGCACTTCGCCCACGCCGGGGTAGAGCACCGGGTTGAACAGCGCCGCCAGGTTGCGCGCCACGCGCAGGTCGGGACTGTTCAGGCGGTCGATCTCGCGCGCGGCGATGAACTGCCCCAGGCGCTCGTTGAGCTGGTTCATCACGAAGCGGTTGAAGCCGATGGAGTGATCCAGCAGCCAGTGAAAGGTGTCGGTGGGCAGGCCCGCCACCACGCTTTTGCGCAGCGCCTGGATGTTGTAGCGGTAGGGCTCGCGCTTGAGGGTGGTGCCCTCGCCAAACCAGCCGCCGGGCGGCACGCCGGTGAAGGTCATCAGCGATCCGTCTGCGTTCTCGGCGCTCATCTTGAGCAGACCCTCCACCACGCCGAACCAGTAGGTCACGGGCCGCCCCACGCGGCACAGATAGTCGCCGGCACGGGCCTCGCCCACCACCAGCGCTGCCACCGCGCGCTCGCGCTCGTGCGGCAGCAGCCGCGCCAGCCACGGAATGCCGCTGAGTTCTGGCGCCGTGGGTGGGCGCCGCCGCTGGTGCAGGGATGCGTCTTGGCTCATGGACGCAAGCATGCGGCAAACCCGCGCGCCCCGGTCAGCGGGAATACCACGAACCGGCGTGATGGCAGGCAGCGGCAATCCAGTGCCTGCCGCAACGCGCCCGACCAGTGGTGCCCTTACCGCGATGGCAGTGCATAGAGGTAGCCGCGAAACGCCCAGACAGTGCGCTCAGGCTCGATGCGCTGCAGCACCAGGCCCGGCGCGGCCTGGTCGCCCTCGTGCAATACCTGGCCATTGACGATGACCATGCGGTATTGCGGGTTGGACGAGTAGGTCACGCCCGCCAGTTGCAGCGTGGGCAGTTGCTCGCGCACCACGGGAGGCAGGTCAGCCTGGGCAAAGACCGGCGCTGCAGGCGCCGGCGGGGGCGGTGATGCCTCGCGGGCAGAAGGGGCCTTGGGCGGGGCCGGTGCATCCGGTGCCGGCGCTGCGCGGCGCTCGACACGCTCGGGCTTCGCCTGCGCGGATGCGCCCGCAGGGGTGCGCGCCGGCGGTGCATCGGCAGACCGGGGCGAAGGTTCCGGTGCAGGTGCAGGTGCAGGTGCAGGTGCAGGTGCCGGCACAGGCACAGGCACAGGCACAGGCCCAGGTGCGGGTGCGGCCGCCACGGGGGGCGCCGGGGGGGGCGCCACTGACGGTTGGGCGGCAGGCGCGCTCTGCGCCAGGGTGACGGCAGACGGCGCAGGCGTGGTCAGCATGCGCCACAGCCACCAACCGCCGCCCGCCAGGCCAGCGCCCAGCACCAGGGCGCCCAGTGCCACGGCTGCGCCGCGCGCCGCTGGCGCGCTGGCTGCGGGCAGGCCGGCTGCAGGGGTTGCGGGCGTGTGCAGACCGGGCACGCTACCCAGGCCGCGCTCGGTCTGGGCGCGCCGCAGCGCATCAAGAATGTAGGACATGGTTTCAGGCTCCGCTGTGCAGACGTGGTTCTTGCACGCCAGCGGCGCGGTTGAGCAACATCAGGGTCATGGGTCCAGCCTGGCCATCGGGCGTGAGCCCCTGGCGCAGCTGAAACTGGTGAATGCGTGCGCGCCGCGCTGCGCCAGTCACCCCGCGTGTCGGGGACGGGCCGGCGCCGGCCAGCGCCAGCTGCTGGTCCAGCCAGGCGGCGCCGGCGGCGGTGACGGTAATGTCGCCACCCTCGGGCAGATAAGCGGGTGCCCGCCACAGCGTGGCGATCTCGCCGTGCCACAACGGCGCAAGATCGGCCACGGGCACCTGCAGCGCGGCGCCGTCTGCGCCCTGCAGCGTGGCCAGATCGCCGTCCAGTTGGAGCAATACGGCTGCCACGCCGCCCGCCTGGTCGGCCGGCCGCAGCGTGAGCAGCACCGGCCGGTCGATCAGGCGCAGCAGGCCCAGACTGGCGCGGCGGCTGCGCCAGCAGCGCAGGCCGTCTGCCGCCAGCGCGGCGCAGGGATCGGCCACGGCGGCAGGCACGCGGGCCTGCCAGGCCTGCGCCAACCCCTGCCAGGCCGCAAGCCCCTCACCCGCCGGCTGGGCCGCCAGAAACTGCGCCAGCGTGGCAGCGGGCGCCGACGCCGCAGATACTGCAGATGCCGCAGCTGACGACGCAGTGGCGGGTGCACCAGACGCGGCGGCGAGTGCCGCAGAGGCGGCAGATGCAGCCAGAGCCGGCGCACGCGTCAGGGGCTGGCCGCCTGCACTGGTGGGCGCCAGGGTCTGCTGGGGCCACCAGCCTGCGGCCCAGCCCAGTGCGCCCACCGCAGCCGCGCCCGCCACAGCGCCTACCAGGGCCGCGCGCCAGCGCATGCCCGGCATCGCGCGGGCGGCGGCGGGCCGGGCGGCGGCGGACTGGTCGAACACCTCGCGCGCCGCGCGGCGCAGCATGGCGGGGCTGACCTCGCGCACCCCGGCGCTGTAGGCGCCCAACAAGGCGCGGTCGCACAGCAGATTGATGCGCCGGGGCACGCCGCCCGTGAGGGCATGCACGCGCGCCAGCGTGCGGCGCTGAAACGGCAGCGGCCCGTGCCAGCCCGCCACGGCCAGGCGATGGGCGATGTACTGGCGGGTTTCATCGGCGCTCAGCGCGTCCAGGTGGTAGCGCGCAATCACGCGCTGCGCCAGCTGCTCCAGCTCGGGCGCCGCCACCATGGCGCGCAGCTCGGGCTGGCCGATGAGGATGATCTGCAGCAGCTTGCGCTCGCTGGTCTCCAGGTTGGTGAGCAAGCGCAGCTGCTCCAGCACGTCGGGGGCCAGGTTTTGCGCCTCGTCGATGATGAGCACGTTGTTGCGCCCGGCGGCGTGCTGCTGCAGCAAAAAGTCATTGAGCGGGTCCAGGCAGTCCTTGACGGTCTCGGCCCCGGGCACTGCCGGGCGGTGGGCCACGCCGAATTCGTCGCAGATGGAGCGCAGCAGCTCGGGCACCGTGAGCTTGGGGTTGAAGATATAGGCCACGTTGCAGTGGGCCGGGATCTGCTCCAGAAAGCAGCGGCATACGGTGGTCTTGCCGGTGCCGATGTCCCCGGTGAGCAGCACAAAGCCGCCGCCCGCGTCCAGCCCGTAAAGCAGATGCGCCAGCGCCTCGCGGTGGCGCTCGCTCATGAACAGGTAGCGCGGGTCGGGGGCAATGGAAAACGGCGGGTGCTCTAGGCCGAAGAACGGGACGTACATGGCCGCAAGGATACCGCCGTGCCCACCCGCCCCTTGCCGTGGCGGGTCATCGCAGCGCAGCCCGCCCCCCCGCGGGCACCGGGCCATGCATCAGGGAATGACCCCTGAGGAATAACCCTGAGATTGTCGCCATGAAGACAAGATGGCGTCAAAGTCACCCCTACCATCGGTTGCAATCGTGTGGCGGATCACGTTGCCCCCAGGCTGACGCGCCGCGGCCCTTCATAGAACCCGATAGGAACAGGAATGAAGTCCACATTCCCCCATCTGTTGTTGCAGCACGCAGCGCAGCGCCCCGAGGCTGCCGCTTTGCGCGAGAAAGAATATGGCATCTGGCAGACATGGAGCTGGCAGCGCGCCGCCACCGAGGTGCGCCACATGGCCTGCGGCCTGCTGTCCCTGGGCTTTGCCAGGGGCCAGAACCTGGCGCTGATCAGCGACAACCGGCCGCACCTGTACATGGGCTTCGTGGCGGTGCAAAGCGTGGGCGGCGTGCCCATTCCGCTGTACCAGGACGCGGTGGCCGCCGAGATGACCTTCGTCATCCAGGATGCGGACATCGCCTTCGCCTTCGCCGAAAACCAGGAGCAGGTGGACAAGCTGCTGGAGGTGCGCGAGACCGTGCCCGGCATCCGGCACATCATCTACGACGACCCGCGCGGCCTGCGCCACTACGACCAGCCCGGTCTGATCAGCATGGAGCAGCTGCTGGCGCGCGGCGCCGAGTGGGACAAAGCCCACCCCGGCGCCTGGCAGACGCTGGTCGAGCAAAACCAGCCCGATGATGTGTCGGTCATCCTGTACACCTCGGGCACCACCGGCAAGCCCAAGGGCGTGTGCCAGACGCATGCCAGCTTCATTGGCGCCGCCCGGGGGGCCACCGAGGTGGACAAGCTGGGCCCCAGCGACTGCATCATTTCTTATTTGCCGCCCGCCTGGGTGGGTGACCACCTGTTCTCGCTGGCCCAGTGGCTGGTGGCGGGCTACACCATCAACTGCCCGGAATCGGCCAGCACGGTGAGCATCGACATGCGCGAGATCGGGCCCACCTATTACTTTGCGCCGCCGCGCGTGTTTGAAGGCATGCTGACCTCCATCCAGATCCGCATGGAAGACGCCGCGCCGCCCAAGCGCTGGCTGTTTGAAAAATGCATGGCGCTGGCGCGCCGCGTGGGCTCTGACATTCTGGACGGCAAGCCGGTCGGGCTGCTGGACCGCCTGCAGTACCGGCTGGGCGACTTCATGATCTACGGCCCGCTGCGCAACGCCATGGGGCTGTCGCGCATCCGCGTGGCCTACACGGCGGGCGCGGCCATCGGGCCCGATCTGTTTCGCTTCTTTCGCTCCATCGGCATCAACCTCAAGCAGTTCTACGGCCAGACCGAAACCTGCGCCTATGTCTGCCTGCAGCGCGACGGCCAGGTGAACCTGAATACCGTGGGCCAGGCGGCGCCGGGCATCCAGCTCAAGATTGCCAACAACGGCGAGGTGCTGGTCAAGGGCGCGCCGGTGCTCAAGGAATACTACAAACGCCCCGACGCCACCGCCGAGGTGATTGACGCCGAGGGGTGGTTTCACACCGGCGACGCCGGCGTGATCGACGCCGAGGGGCAGCTGCGCATCATCGACCGCGCCAAAGACGTGGGCAAGCTGGCCGGCGGCGCCATGTTCGCGCCCAACTACATCGAGAACAAGCTCAAGTTCTTCTCGTACGTCAAAGAAGCCGTGTGCTTCGGTCACGACCGCGACAAGGTCTGCGCCTTCATCAACATCGACTTCGAGGCCGTGGGCAACTGGGCCGAGCGCCAGAACATGCCCTACGCGGGCTACGTGGATCTGGCCTCCAAGCCCAGGGTGCTGGACCTGATCGCCGACTGCATTGCACAGGTCAACGCCGACCTGGCCGGCGAGCCCGGCATGGCAGACACCCAGGTGGCGCGCTTTCTGGTGCTGCACAAGGAGCTGGACCCCGACGACGACGAGCTGACCCGCACCCGCAAGGTGCGCCGCGGCTTCATCGCGCAAAAGTACGGCGTGCTGGTCGATGCGCTGTATTCGGACAAGAAGGAGCAGTTCATCGAGACCCAGGTCAAGTTCGAGGACGGCCGCACCGGCAGCGTGAGCGCCACCCTGACCATCGTGGACGCCAAAACCCATCCTGCCAAAGCCTGACCGGGACGCACAGCCATGACACAGAAAAAGATCGGCGATGTCATTTTGGACATCAAGAACATCAGCCTGCGCTTTGGCGGCGTGAAGGCGCTGACGGACATCTCGTTCAACGTGCGCGAGCACGAGATCCGCTCCATCATCGGCCCCAACGGCGCGGGCAAGTCGTCCATGCTCAACTGCATCAACGGCGTCTATACGCCGTCCGAGGGCTCGATCACCTTCCGCGGCCAGACTTTCGCCCACATGAACAGCCGCCAGGTGGCCGAGATGGGCGTGGCACGCACCTTCCAGAACCTGGCGCTGTTCAAGGGCATGAGCGTGATCGACAACATCATGACCGGGCGCAACCTCAAGATCAAAAGCAACCTGCTGCTGCAGGCGCTGCGCTGGGGCCCGGCAGAAAAAGAAGAGATTGCCCACCGCGAAAAGGTGGAGCACATCATCGACTTTCTGGAGATCCAGGCCTTTCGCAAGACACCCGTGGGCCAGCTGCCCTACGGCCTGCAAAAGCGCGTGGACTTAGGAAGAGCCCTGGCCATGGAGCCGCAGGTGCTGCTGCTCGACGAGCCCATGGCCGGCATGAACGTGGAAGAAAAGCAGGACATGTGCCGCTTCATCCTGGACGTGAACGATGAATTTGGCACCACCATCGTGCTGATCGAGCACGACATGGGCGTGGTGATGGACATCTCGGACCGCGTCGTGGTGCTGGACTACGGCAAGAAGATCGGCGACGGCGAGCCTGAAGAGGTGCGCAACAACGAAGACGTGATCCGCGCCTATCTGGGCACCAGCCACTGACACACCACGCAACACCGGAGACTCTCAATGGCATTCTTTCTGGAAACACTGCTTGGCGGCCTGATGGCCGGCATGCTCTACGCGCTGGTGGCACTGGGCTTTGTGCTGATCTTCAAGGCCTCGGGCGTGTTCAACTTTGCCCAGGGGGCGATGGTGCTGTTCGCCGCCCTGGCGATGGCGCGCTTTGCGGAATGGATTCCGCAATGGACGGGCATCGACAACAAGATCGCCGCCAACGTGGCGGCCTTCGTGCTGGCGGCGGGCGTGATGTTCATCTGCGCCTGGTTCATCGAGCGGCTGGTGCTGCGCCACCTGGTCAACCAGGACGCGGCCACGCTGCTGATGGCCACGCTGGGCATCACCTACTTTCTGGAAGGCGTGGGCCAGACGCTGTTTGGCAGCGAGATCTACAAGATCGACATCGGCATGCCCAAAGACCCGGTGTTCGTGCTTGACTCCATCTTCGAGGGCGGCGTGATGGTCAACCAGGAAGACGTGATTGCCGCCCTGATTGCCGCCGCGCTGGTGGCGGCGCTGTCGGTGTTCTTCCAGAAGACCAGCACCGGCCGCGCCCTGCGCGCCGTGGCCGACGACCACCAGGCGGCCCAGTCCATCGGCATTCCGCTCAGCCGCATCTGGGTGATCGTGTGGTGCGTGGCAGGCGTGGTGGCGCTGGTGGCCGGGATGATCTGGGGCTCCAAGCTGGGGGTGCAGTTCACTCTCACAACCGTAGCACTGCGCGCCCTGCCGGTGGTCATTTTGGGCGGTTTGACCTCGGTGCCCGGCGCCATCATCGGCGGCCTGATCATCGGCGTGGGCGAAAAGCTGTCCGAGGTGTACCTGGGCCCCTTCGTGGGCGGCGGCATCGAGATCTGGTTCGCCTACGTGCTGGCCCTGGTGTTCCTGCTGTTCAGGCCGCAAGGTTTGTTTGGCGAAAAAATCATTGATCGCGTGTAACGCGATCTGCCCAAAGGGCACTTTGCGCAAGCAAAGAATGATTTTTAGGCGCTGGGCACGCAGTGCCCTAAGCCAGAAGATCATCGCCCCGGTTAAGAAGGAGACATAGAGAATGTTCTACAGAGAAAACGGTCAGTTCAAGACCAGCTACCGCGCCGACCAGCAGGTTTTTCCCATCCTGCAGGACAAGGTGGCCATCTGGCTGCTGATTGCGGCGGCCTTCATCGTGGTGCCCATGCTGGCCACCGACTATTTCTATCTGGCCATCCTGACGCCGCTGGTCATCATGTCGCTGGCCGCCCTGGGGGTGAACATTCTGGTGGGCTACTGCGGCCAGATCTCGCTGGGCTCGGGCGCCTTCATGGCGGTGGGAGCGTATGGCGCCTACAACTTCGTGGCGCGCGTGCCCGACATGCCCCTGATCCCCGCGCTGATCCTGGGCGGCCTGTGCGCCACCTTCTTCGGCATTTTGTTCGGCCTGCCCAGCCTGCGCGTCAAGGGCCTGTACCTGGCGGTGGCCACGCTGGCGGCGCAGTTCTTCAGCGACTGGATGTTCCTGCGCATCAAGTGGTTCACCAACGACTCGCCCTCGGGCTCGGTGTCGGTGAGCAACCTGGAAGTGCTGGGCCTGCCCATCCAGTCGGCGCAGTCCAAGTACCTGTTTTGCCTGGCGGTGCTGGTCATCATGGCCGTCCTGGCCAAGAACCTGGTGCGCAGCGCCATCGGCCGCGAGTGGATGGCGATTCGCGATATGGACGTGGCCGCCAGCGTGATCGGCATCCGCCCGATGTACGCCAAGCTGTCGGCGTTTGCCGTCAGCTCGTTCATCGTCGGCATGGCCGGTGCGCTGTGGGGCTTCGTGCACCTGGGCGCCTGGGAGCCGGCGGCCTTCTCGGTGGACATGTCCTTCAAGCTGCTGTTCATGGTGATCATCGGCGGGCTGGGTTCCATCATGGGCAGCTTTTTTGGCGCGGCCTTCATCGTGGTGCTGCCCATCGTGCTCAACCTGCTGCTGCCCGCCGTGGCCGGGCTGTTTGGCATGGAGATCTCCACCGCGGGCATCTCGCATGCCGAGTTCATCATCTTCGGCGCGCTCATCGTCTGGTTCCTGATCGTCGAGCCGCACGGCATTGCCAAGCTGTGGTCCACCGGCAAGCAAAAGATGCGCGTGTGGCCCTTCCCGCACTGAAATAGCTACAACAAGCATAGCTGTCAGCGCTTTGATTACAAGGGCTACAGGCCTATTTGCCCTGAAACCACTTTGTTAGAGACCAAGGAGACACCCATGAAGAAAACCACCCGCCTGGCGCTTGCCGCCGCACTGACGGCAGCAGGTCTGGGCTTTGCGTCCAGCGCCAGCGCGCAGGGCAGCGAGCAGTTCTTTCCGCAACTGACCTACCGCACGGGTGCCTACGCGGCGTATGGCATTCCATGGTCCAACGGCAAGCTGGACTACATCAAGCTCGTCAACGCGCGCGACGGCGGCATCAACGGCGTCAAGCTCACCTACGAGGAGTGCGAGACCGCCTACCTGACCGACCGTGGCGTGGAGTGCTACGAGCGCCTCAAGACCCGCCCCGGCGTGGCCGTGGTGGAGCCGCTGGCCACTGGCATCACCTTTGCGCTGACCGAAAAGGCGCCCGTGGACAAGATCCCGCTGATGACGCAGGGCTACGGCCTGTCGATCTCGCAGGACGGCAACGCCTTCCAGTGGAACTTCCCCTTCCTGGGCAGCTACTGGACGGCCGCCGACATCCTGATCCAGCACCTGGGCAGGCAAGCGGGCGGCCTGGACAAGCTCAAGGGCAAGAAGATCGCCTACGTCTATCACGACAGCCCGTTTGGCAAGGACGCCATTCCGCTGCTGGAAAAGCGCGCGCAGATGCACGGCTTCACCCTGCAGATGATGCCCGTCACCGCGCCCGGCGTGGAGCAAAAGTCCACCTGGCTGCAGGTGCGCCAGAACCGCCCCGACTACCTGCTGCTGTGGGGCTGGGGCGTGATGAACAGCACCGCGCTGAAAGAGGCGCAGGCCACGGGCTTTCCGCGCGAGAAGATGTACAGCATCTGGTGGGGCGGCACCGAGCCGGCCGTGCGCGACGTGGGCGACAGCGCCAAGGGTTTCAACGCACTGTCGCTGTACACCCACGGCACCGGCTCCAAGGTGATGCAGGACATCCTCAAGGTGGTGCACGACGGCAAGCAGGGCACCGGCCCGCGCGACGAGGTGGGCACCGTGCTCTACGTGCATGGCGTCATCACGCAGATGCTGGCTGTCGAGGCCGTGCGCACCGCGCAGGAAAAGTTTGGCAAGGGCAAGGTCATGACCGGCGAGCAGGTGCGCTGGGGCATGGAAAACCTCAAGCTCGACGCCAAACGCCTGAAAGAGCTGGGCTTTGACACGGTGATGCAGCCCTTTGCCACCAGCTGCGCCAACCACATGGGCTCCAGCAGCGCGCGTGTCTATGCCTGGGACGGCAAGAACTGGAAGTTCACCTCCGACTGGTATCAGGCCGACAAGAGCGTGATCGATCCGCTCATCAAGGAACACGGTGACAAATACCTGGCCGACAAGAAGATCGCCCGCCGCACCGACTGCAAGTAGGCAAAACCAGACTCGGCCCGCGCGCAACGCCGCGCGGGCCTTGTGCCCCCCCGCTGTATCCACACCAACGACTAGGAGACAAGCATGCAACTCAACCGCATGACCGTGGCAGCCGCCCTCGCCTTTGCAGGCATGGGCTTCGCCGCCAGCGCATCTGCGCAAGCGCCGGAGCAATTCGTTCCGCTGCTGTCCTACCGCACCGGCCAGTTTGCCCCGCTGGGCATTCCATGGGCAGACGGAAAACTGGACTACCTCAAGCTGGTCAACGCCAAAGGCGGCATCAACGGCGTCAAGATCGCCTTCGAGGAATGCGAAACCGCCTACGACACCAGCCGCGGGGTGGAGTGCTACGAGCGCCTCAAGGGCAAGGGCGGTGGTGCGGCGGGTTTTGACACCCAGTCCACCGGCATCACCTTTGCCGTGTCGGAAAAAGCGCCCATCGACAAGATTCCGGTCATCACCCCCGGCTACGGCCTGTCGCAGTCGGTGGACGGCAAGGTGTTCGAGTGGAACTTCCCGCTGCTGGGCACCTACTGGACGGCGGCCGACTCCATCATTCAGGACATCCTGAAAAAGGAAAAAGGCAACCTCAAGGGCAAGAAGATCGCCTTGGTGTACCACGACTCGCCCTACGGCAAGGAGCCGATTCCGCTGCTGCAAAAGCGTGCCGAGAAGGAAGGCTTTGCACTGTCGCTGCTGCCCGTCACCGCGCCGGGCGTGGAGCAAAAAGCCACCTGGCTGCAAGTGCGCCAGAACCGCCCCGACTACGTGATCCTGTGGTCGGCCGGCGTGATGACGCCCACCGCCATCCGCGAGGCGCAGGCCACCGGCTTTGCGCGCGAGAAGCTCTACGGCATCTGGTGGGCTGGCTCCGACCATGACGTGAAGGGCATCGACGGCGCCAAGGGCTACAACACCGTCACCATCCACAACACCGCCGAGCGCGACAAGGTGCACGACGAAGTCAAGGCCACGCTGTACGACAAGGGCCAGGGTTCCGCCAGCGACGCCAGGGAGCTGGGGGCGCTGGCCCACACGCGCGGCATGGTGATCGCCATGCTGCAGGTTGAGGGCATCCGCACCGCCCAGGAAAAATACGGCAAGGGCAAGGTGATGACGCCCGAGCAGGTGCGCTGGGGCCTGGAGAACCTCAACCTCACGCAAGAGCGCCTGAACGAGCTGGGCTTCGGCAAGCTGCTGCGCCCTGTCAAGACCAGCTGCGAGAACCACCTGGGCACCGACTGGGCGCGCATCGCGCAGTGGAACGGAAGCAAGTGGGAAGTGACGTCGGACTGGTACCAGGCCGACAAGTCGCTGATCGGGCCGCTGGTCAAGGAGTACGCCGAGCGCTACGCCAAGGACAAGAACGTCAAGGTGCGCACCTGCAACTGACCCGCCTCTGAAACACCTGCCTGAGTACATGCCGGATACGCTTCAAGCCGGCGTGTATTCAGCGCAGGCAGCTATTCATTTTGATGACACACGGTGAAACCATGACCGACAACCGAACCGCCACCGCCCCCAACTCCGCCCCGCCCGTGCTCGTGGTGAACGGCATCGAAGTCATCTACAACCACGTCATTTTGGTGCTCAAGGGCGTGTCGCTGCAGTTACACGAAAAGGGCATCGTCGCCCTGCTGGGCGGCAACGGCGCGGGCAAGACCACCACGCTGCGCGCCATCTCCAACCTGCTGCGCGGCGAGCGCGGCGAGGTCACCAAAGGCAGCATCGAGCTGCGCGGCGAACCCATCCAGAACCTCACGCCGTCCGACATGGTCAAGCGCGGCGTGGTGCAGGTCATGGAAGGCCGTCACTGCTTTGCCCACCTGACCATCGAGGAAAACCTGCTCACCGGTGCCTACACCCGTACCGACAAGGGCGAAATCGCCGCCAACCTGGACAAGGTCTATACCTACTTTCCGCGCCTCAAAACCCGCCGCACCAGCCAGGCGGCCTACACATCGGGCGGCGAGCAGCAGATGTGCGCCATTGGCCGCGCCATCATGACCAACCCCAGCATCGTGCTGCTGGACGAACCCTCCATGGGCCTGGCGCCGCAGATCGTGGAAGAGGTGTTCAACATCGTCAAAGACCTCAACGCCAAGGAAGGCACCACCTTCTTGCTGGCCGAGCAAAACACCAACATGGCCCTGAAGTACGCCGACTACGGCTACATCATGGAAAGCGGCCGCATCGTGATGGACGGCGCCGCCAGCGACCTGGCCAGCAACGAAGACGTCAAGGAGTTCTACCTGGGCGTCGGCGGCGGCGAGCGCAAAAGCTTCAAGGACGTCAAGAGCTACAAGCGGCGCAAGCGCTGGCTGGCCTGATTGCTACTTGATTCATAGCTGCCAGCGCTTGATAGATAGGCGCTGCAGGCCAATTTAACCCCAAACCACCCGCCCCACCACAGGAGCCCCAGGCATGAGCATGTTCTACGACGCCCTGGAAACCCGCGCCCCCGCCGACCGTGAAGCCGCCCTGATGGCGGCACTGCCCCGGCAGATCGCCCACGCCCAGCAGGCCAGCCCCGCCTTCGCGGGCATTCTGGCGGGCGTGGACGCCACCACCATCACCGACCGCGCCGCGCTGGCCCGCCTGCCCGTCACGCGCAAGTACGAACTGCTGGAGCGCCAGCAGGCCCAGCGCGGCCAGGACGCGTTTGGCGGCTTCAGCGCGCTGCAGTTCGGGCGCCACATGCCCCGCGTGTTCGCCAGCCCCGGCACCATTTATGAGCCCGAGGGCGCGCGCCCCGACTACTGGCGCATGGCGCGCGCCATGTACGCCGCGGGGTTTCGCCCCGGCGAGCTGATCCACAACAGCTTCAGCTACCACTTCGTGCCCGCCGGCTCCATGATGGAAACCGGCGCCCACGCGCTGGGCTGCACGGTGTTTGCCGGCGGCACCGGCCAGACCGAGCAGCAGGTGCAGGCCATGGCCGAGCTGCGCCCCGCTGGCTACATCGGCACGCCCAGCTTTCTCAAGATCATCCTGGACAAGGCGCACGAGCAAGGCGTGGCCCTGCCCAGCGTGACCAAGGCACTGGTGTCCGGCGAGGCCTTCCCGCCCAGTCTGCGCGACTGGCTGGCCGAGCGCGGCGTGGCCGGCTACCAGTGCTATGCCACGGCCGACCTGGGCCTGATCGCCTACGAGACCAGCGCCCGCGAAGGGCTGGTGCTGGACGAGGGCGTGATCGTCGAGATCGTGCGCCCCGGCACCGGCGACCCCGTGCCCGAGGGCGAGGTGGGCGAGCTGGTCATCACCACCCTCAACCCCGACTACCCGCTGGTGCGCTTTGGCACCGGCGACCTGTCGGCCGTGCTGCCGGGCCAGTGCCCCACCGGCCGCACCAACACCCGCATCAAGGGCTGGCTGGGCCGCGCCGACCAGACCACCAAGGTGCGCGGCATGTTCGTGCACCCCGGGCAGATCGCCGCCGTGGTCAAGCGCTTTCCGCAGGTGCAGCGCGCGCGCCTGGTTGTCAGCGGCGAAATGGCCAACGACCAGATGGTGCTGCAGGTCGAAACCACGGAAACCGCCCCAGGCATGGCCCAGCAAGTGCAGGATGCGCTGCGCGAGGTGACCAAGCTGCGCGGAGACGTGCTGATGGTGCCCCCGGGCAGCCTGCCCAACGACGGCAAGGTGATCGAGGACGCGCGAAGCTACCGCTGACCGCTGACCGCTGGCGGTGCGGACGGGCCTGCTGGCGGATCAGAAATTCGAGCAGGCAATTTGATTTTTGTCGGTGCATGGCAAATCATTCGTTTCTATCATCAACCTTTTTTTGGGGATCATCCATGCAACCGTCCTTCAAGATCGCCCTCGGCGCAGCCGCCATGCTGGCCGCTTTTGGCGCCAGCGCCCAAACCTTCCCCGCAGCGGGCAAGACCATCACCATCGTGGTGCCCTTCACCGCGGGCGGCCCCTCCGACCGCGTGGCCCGCGACCTGGCTGAAGCCCTGCGCAAGCCCCTGGGCGGCGCCACCATCGTTGTAGAGAACGTCGGCGGTGCCGGCAGCTCCATCGGCGTCGCCAAAGTGGCACGCGCCGCCCCCGATGGCTACACCCTGCTGGTGAACCATATCGCCATGGCCACCATGCCCAGCCTGTACCGCAAGCTGCCCTTCAATGTGGAGACCGACTTCGAGTACCTGGGCATGATCAACGACGTGCCCATGACGCTGATCGGCAGGCCCACGCTGCCGGCCAATAACTACAAAGAGCTGATTGCCTGGATCAACGCCAACAAGGACAAGGTCAACCTGGCCAACGCGGGTGTGGGCTCCGCCTCGCACCTGTGCGGCCTGATGCTGCAAAGCGAACTCAAGACCGAGATGACGTCCGTGCCCTACAAAGGCGCCGCCCCTGCGATTGCCGATCTGATGGGCGGCCAGGTGGATCTGATGTGCGACCAGACCACCAACACCACCAGCCAGATCGAAGCCAAGAAGGTCAAAGCCTTCGCAGTGACCACGCCCAAGCGCCTGAGCACGCCCGCGCTGAAGAGCCTGCCCACGATGCAGGAGCTGGGTGTCAAGGGCTTCCAGGTCACGACCTGGCATGCTCTGTACGCACCCAAGGGCACGCCGGAATCCGTCGTCAAGACCATCAACGACGCGCTGAAGGTGGCCCTGAAAGACCCCGACTTCGTCAAGCGCGAAGAAGCCCTGGGCGCCGTGATCGCCAGGGACAAACGCGTGGAACCCGCCGAGCACAAGAAGTTTGTGCAAGCCGAGATCGCCAGTTGGGGCGCGGTCATCAAGGCGGCCGGCACTTACGCCGACTGACCTGGGCGTGACGCCCGCCTGACGACACCCCGCAGGCGCACGCCCCCAGACCTGCTCGAGCGCCGTGCGCCCCTACCAGATCACGTCACAGTCTTCGGCCGCGCTGCGGCGCAGCATGTCGATGAGGGGCGCGGCGCGCTGGCGCAGCAGCACGGGCGGCTCCCGGTCTTCTTCGGCGCGCTCATCCTCGTCAGGCGGCGGCGTGCTGACCTGCTTGAGCGCCGCCTCGTCGGCGGCCACGGCCGCCTCCAGCGCCTGGATGGCGGCCGGAATCTGCGCCACGGTCACGATGCCGTGCGGCTCGTCCGGCGACTTGCCGATGATCTCCAGCAGCTGCCGGCCGTTGTGCGGCAGCATGATCAGGTCGGCCGTGGCGCGGGATTTGAATTTGATCAGCATCGGGGTTCCCCAGCAAAGTCAGGACGCGGCGCGCGGGGCCGCTTCATCACCATACATGTATGCGCGGTTGAAAGGATAGTCGCACTGCGCGCCGGCCATCGCGCCTGTATCGATGCGGCCGCTGGGGTGGGCCGCCAGCGTCTGGTACAGCGCAATCCAGCCGAGCTCGAACGCCATGGCACTGCCCGCCAGGTACAGGCGGTAGGCGCGTAAGGCCTTGTCGCCCTTGTCCGGCCCGTGCTGCGCCACCAGGATGCGCCGCGCCTGCTCCAGCCGGGCCTCCAGCGCGTCCGACCAGGCCCACAGGGTGCGCGCGTAGTGCGGGCGCAGGTTTTCGCTGTCCAGCATCTCCAGCCCGGCACGTGCCATGTGGTGCAACGCCGCACTGACGTGCAGCAGCTCGCCACCAGGGAAGATGTAACGGCCGATGAAGTCGCCTATCCCGGCGCCCAGCTGGGCATTGTCCACGCCACCTGCCGAGATGCCGTGGTTCAGCAGCAGGCCGCCGGGGCGCAGCAAGCGGCGCACGGTGGAAAAGTAACGGGTCATTTGCACGCGGCCCACATGCTCGAACATGCCCACCGAAGCGATCTTGTCCAGGGGTTGCGGCACCTGCAGCGCACGCCAGTCCATCAGCTGCACGCGCACCCGCGCCTGCAGGCCGCGCTGATCGATGAGCCGCTGCACATGGGCGTGCTGGTTGCGCGACAGGGTGATGCCGGTGGCATCCACCCCGTAATGCTCGGCAGCCCACAGCAGCAGGCCGCCCCAGCCCGCGCCGATGTCCAGAAAACGATCGCCCGGGCGCAACATGAGCTTTTTGCAGATGTGCTCCAGCTTGGCCTGCTGCGCCTGCGCCAGCGTCATGTCTGGCGCGCGAAAGTAGGCGCAGGAATAAACACGCAGCGGATCCAGCCACAGGGCATAGAAATCATCCGACAGGTCGTAATGGGCCTGCACGTCGCGCGCATCGGCCGTCAAGGAATGCGCCGCCATCGAACGCACTTGCACCAGCGCACGCCGCCACCAGCCGACCTGCCCGTCGCGCGCCGGATCGGCCTTGAGCATGGCCGCGGCCACCGCCATCAGCTCACGCATGCTGCCCTGCAGCGCCACCCGGCCTTCAACGATGGCGGCGCCCACGCTGCCAATCTCGCCCGTCGCCAGAGCCACCAAAGCCGTGCGGTCACGAAAATGCAATCGCAAGTCTGCGTTGGCGTCACCCAGCCGCACCCCGCCGGGCAGCTCCAGGGCAATGCCCACCGGCGACAGGGCCAGGCTGGACTCCAGGGAACGGAGCAAATGCTTCATGGCATGTCTTTCGTGCGCTGCGACAGCCGGCATTCTTGAAGTGCATGCAACACCCGTCAATGGGCAAACACCGGGGGCCGGATAGAGCTTTTGGCCCGGCCCGAACGCTTGCCCACACTGAAAAGGCTTTGCGTCTATGGCCTAATAGCGGGCTTTTCCCGTTTTTTTATTTCTGGAGTCATCATGGGTAACAAAATCGTCACCGAAGCCGACCGCAAGCGCACCCCCCGCCCCACCCCCATGCCCGGCATGCCCGCAGTGACGCATGGCCGTGGCCAGCGCGTGAGCCTGGAGCGCGGCGTGGCCACGCGCAGCAAGAAGAACCCCGGCAAGCGCCACGGCTGATCTGCCCCGGCGCCAATGCACGCAACAGCCCTTTGCCAAGGGCTGTTTTTCATGGTGGAGGCACAAATGCGGCGCGCGCCGCATCGGCCCGCGCGCGGACACTGCAGCCCTCTACATGGTCGTTGACCAGGCCCATGGCCTGCATGAAGGCATACACCGTGGTGGGGCCGACAAAGCTCCAGCCGCGCTTTTTCAGGTCTTTTGACAAGGCAACCGACGCCGCCGACCGCGTAAGCGCGCGCGTTGCCTCCAGCGTCATGCGCCCGGGCCGGCCCTGCGCGGCCAGCGGCGCCCAGCCCCAGACATAGCGTGCCAGCGAGCCAAACTCCCGCTGCAGCTCCAGCACGCGACGCGCGTTGTTGACGGCTGACTCGATCTTGCCGCGATGGCGCACGATGGCGGCGTTGGCCATCAGCCGATCGACCTCTGCAGGGCCGAAGCAGGCCAGCTGCACCACATCGAAATGCGCCAGCGCGGCGCGAAAAGCCTCGCGCTTGTTCAGGATGGTGATCCACGACAGCCCCGCCTGGAAGCCCTCCAGGCACAGCTTTTCGAACAGTCGGCGATCGTCCGCAACGGGAAAGCCCCATTCATGGTCGTGGTAATGGCGGTACAAGGGCGAGGCACGGCACCAGCCGCAGCGCGCATGGCCAGCCTCGTCGGTGAACAGGCCGCTGGCGTCGGGGGAGTGGCTGGCACCAGAGGCAGCGGGGGCGCGAATGGTCTCGGGCATGGCTGCATTGTGAAACGCGGATCGGCGCATCGCCAACACCGCCAGCGGCGGCTTGCTATGCTGGCCCTGACTTCTGTTTGACCTCCCCGCTGATCGCTGTCATGAACGCCCGCACCGTTTCTTTGCCCCGCCTTTTTCTGGTTCTGGCCACTGCCTTGCTGCTGGGCGGCTGCGCACAGAACGGCGGCATACAGAACGGCGGCGCACAGAACGGCGGCGCACAGAACGGCGACTCACCCGGCGCAGCCACGCACAGCGGCGCCACGCTGGGCTACTACTGGCAGGCGCTGCGCGGGCATCTGCAGATCATGACTGCCGCCCGCCCCCTGGATGAGTGGCTTGCCAGCCCCGATACGCCGCAGCCTTTGCGCGCGCGGCTGCAGCTGGCGCAGCAGGCCCGCAACTTTGCGGTGACCGCCCTGGCCCTGCCCGACAACGCCAGCTACCGGCGCTATGCATCGCTGCAGCGCAACGCAGCCGTGTGGAACGTGGTGGCGGCCGGGCCTTTTTCGCTCACGCTGCACCGCTGGTGCTTCCCGGTGACCGGCTGCATCGGCTACCGCGGCTATTACGCCGAAGCTGACGCACGCGCCGAGGCTGCGCGCCTGGCAGCCACGGGGCTGGAAGTCAGCGTGTATGGCGTGCCCGCCTACTCCACGCTGGGCTATAGCAACTGGCTGGGGGGCGACCCGCTGCTGTCCACCTTCATCCACTGGCAGGAGGGCGACTTTGTGCGCCTGCTGTTCCACGAGCTGGCGCACCAGGTGGCTTATGCCAAAAACGACACGGCGTTCAACGAGTCGTACGCCACCGCCGTGGAGCGCCTGGGCGTGCAGCGCTGGCTGGGCCTGCACTCCTCGCCAGCGGCGCGTGCGCAGTTTGCCGCCAGCGAGCAGCGGCGCGCCCAGTGGCGCGCCCTCACCCGTGCCACCCGCGAGCGGCTATCAGCCATTTATGAATCAAAAGAGGCTCTAGCCCTTGACCATCAATCGCTGACAGCTATGAAATCGGAAGCAATGCAAACCTTCCGCGCAGACTACGAAGCGCTGCGCACGCGCTGGCTGGCCGGGCAAACGCAGCCCGCGCAGATCGCCGGCCTGGACCGCTGGGTGCGCAACGCCAACAACGCCAGCTTTGCGGCGCAAGGGGCCTACGATGACCTGGTGCCGGCGTTTGTGGCGCTGTTCGAGCGCGAGGGCAGCGACTGGCCACGCTTTCATCAGGCCGTGCAGGCGCTGGCGCGGGCGCCGCAGGCCGAGCGCGACGCGGCGATCAGGGCGCTGATGCCCGATGCACCTGATGAAGCCCCCGCGGTACCCGGCATCACGGCCAGCCCTTGATCAGCCCTTGATCAGCCCTTGATCAGCTGTTTTTCAGCCGCGCAGCGATCCGATCAGGTCGATGTATTGCTGCTTGGCGGCATCTGCAGCCGTGCCCTTGAGCTTGTCCCAGGCGTCCCACTTGGCGCGGCCCACAACGTCGGAAAAGCTGGGCTTCTTCTCAGTGTTGTCGCCCAGCGTAGCCTGCTTGTACAAGGCGTAGATCTTGAGCAGCGTGGGGTTGTCGGGGCGCTCGGTCAGCAGTTTGGATTGGGCGACGGCGGCCTCGAAGGCGCTGTTCAGGTCGGTCATGGTTTGTCTCCTTGGTGTGATAGTGGCGGTCGCCGCACAGTGTAGCCAACATGCGAACGACCGTTCTTTTCAATCGCTGCGTCACTCAGCCAGCCCATCCACCGCCTGAAACAGCACCTGCCGCGCCTGGCTGATCACCTGGCCGCGCCAGGCGTCGGTGTCGGTGTAGAAGGCCTCGCGCATCTGGGCGTGGATCAGCGCGGCCAGCGTGGGCGAGGCCTGGGGGTGCAGGTGCAGCCAATGGTCGGCGCGCAGCGCCTGCAGCACGGCGGGCGCGGGCTGGGTGCCAAACTCCAGCGTCAGCGCCGTCAGCTGCGCGTGCGGGCATTCGTCGTAGGCGCTGTGGCACATCAGCCCGGTGACCGGCGCCGAGCTGGAACTGCCGTCTTGCGTGGATGTGACCGGCGTGGCTGCGCCGCCGCTCCACCAGCGGCGCGCGCGCGCCAGGGCGCCGCTGTCCCGGCCGTGCTCATCCACCTCGCGCCCGTCGTGAATGCGCTCGCCATACCCCGCGGGGCCCAGGCCGGAATGCAAATCCACCCAGGCGATGCGCTGGGCCTGCGCGCCCTCGCGGCGCAGCACGTCGCGCAGCGTGCGGTGGCTCCAGGTGGGGCTGGCGCCGCCAAAGTACAGGCCGTCGGGGTGCGCATACTGGCCCTGGGTGATGGCCGCCTGCAGCGCCTTGAGGCCCTGCGTTTGCAACAGGCCCATCAGGGCCTGCGTGTTGGCATCGGTGGGCGGCCATTCGGGCGGCAGCAAGACCGGGTGCAGCGCGCTGTAGGCCGGGTTGGCGGGCAGGCTCTGGCTGAAGTCCACAAAATTGCGGTTCAGATCCACGTTCTCTTCGGTGACGCGGCGCCAGTGCGCAAAACCGTGGGGGTTGAGCGCATGCAGGTACAGCACGGCCACGCCCTGCGCGCGGGCCTTGGCGCGCCACTGCGCGTCGTGCAATGCGAAGACTTGCACGCCACTGCCGCACAGGCCTTCCACGCCGTGGCAGCCGCTGCTCACGATGAGCAGGCGCCGCGCGTCGGGCGGGCCGTCGCGCACCACGTCCAGCGCCAGGGTTTCGCCATCGGGGCCACGCAGCGGATGCACCTGGGGCTGCAGCGCCAGCCCGGCCGTGGCTGCGGCGCCCACAAACCTGGCCCGCGCCTGGGCGTAACTGGCGGCAAATGCCTGCGATATGGCGATCATCGAACCCCCTTGTGCATCAACAAGAACCCCACCGCGCAACGGTGGGGCCGGGGCGTGTCAGCCGTGTGAAGCCAACATCAAGCGGCGCCAGGCCGCGTCAGGCCGCTGCGGGCCGTGCCAGCCACTGGCGTGCCAGCTCCACCCAGTAGGTGCCGCCCAGCGGGATCAGCGCGTCGTTGAAGTCGTAGCTGGGGTTGTGCAGCATGCAGGGGCCGCCGCCGTGGCCCATGTCGCGGTGCGTGCCGTCGCCATTGGCAATGAAGACGTAGGCGCCGGGCTTGGCCTGCAGCATGAAGGAGAAATCCTCGGCGCCCATGGTGGGCTCTTGCGCCAGCACCTTGTCTTCGCCCACGATGGCGGCCATCACCTGGCGGGCAAACTCTGCCTCGGCCGGGGAGTTGATGGTGGGCGGGTAGTTACGCACAAACTCGAATTCACAGCGCGCCTCGAAAGCCGCGCAGGTGTGCTCGGCCACCTGGCGCATGCGCCGCTCGATCATGTCCAGCACCTCGGTGGAGAAAGTGCGCACCGTGCCCTGCAGCTCGCAGCTGTCGGGCACCACGTTGGTGGCCTCGCCCGCGTGGATCATGGTGACGGAGATCACGCCGGCGTCGATGGGCTTTTTATTGCGGCTGATGATGTTCTGAAAGCCCTGCACCATCTGGCAGGCCACTGGCACGGGATCTATGCCCAGGTTGGGCATGGCGCCGTGGCTGCCCTTGCCGTGGATGGTGATCCTGAACTCGTTGCTTGACGCCATGACAGGCCCCGGGCTCACGGCGAAGGTGCCGGCAGGCATGCCGGGCCAGTTGTGCATGCCAAACACCGCCTGCATGGGAAACTGCTCAAAAAGGCCATCCTGGATCATGGCGCGCGCGCCGCCGCCGCCTTCTTCGGCCGGCTGGAAGATCAGGTACACCGTGCCGTCGAAGTCGCGGTGCTTCGCAAAATACTGCGCCGCAGCGAGCAGCATGGCCGTGTGGCCGTCGTGGCCGCAGGCGTGCATCTTGCCCGGGTGCCGGCTGGCGTGGGCAAAGGTGTTGAACTCGTGCATGGGCAGCGCGTCGATGTCGGCGCGCAGGCCCACGGCGCGAGCGCAGGCGCCGCCATCGCGCCCGTGCACGATGCCCACCACGCCGGTTTGCCCCAGGCCGCGGTGGATGGGAATACCCCATTCAGTGAGCCTGGCGGCGATCAGGTCGGCAGTGCGCACCTCCTGAAAGCACAGCTCGGGATGGGCATGGATGTCGCGCCGCACCTGGGCAATGGCAGCGGCCTCGCGGGCGATGGAGTCGATGATGTTCATGGCGTGTCCAGGGCTTGTCTTGCTGTGGCATCACAGTCTAGCCCTGCGCGCGGCCGCCGAGGCCACGCGCGCCCTCAGGTGCGCACGCGCCCGTCGCCGGTGAGCATGGACATCTCCACAAAACGCGAGCCCGCATGGTTGCTGGCGCTGAAGCCCACCTGGAAGCCCCCCACCTGCCCGTTGATGGACTCCAGCCCCGCGATCAGCGACTCGCGCGTCAGCTTGCCGCCCTGCGCCTGGGCGTTGCGCAGCCCCTCGATGAGCACGCGCGCGGCCAGGTAGCCCTCCATGCTGGAATAGTTGGCCTGCACGCCGCCGTTTTTCTTGATGGCCTCGTGAAACTCGCGCGTGATCTGGCGCGACTGCTGGTAGGGCGACGGCACCACCTGCGACACCACCACGCCTGCGCCCTCGGCGCCCAGTGCATCGGCCAGCGCCTGTGTGCCCACAAACGACACGTTGTAGAAATTGCCGCCATAGCCCGCCTTGCGCGCCGCACGCACAAAGGCCGCGCACGAGGCATAGGTGCCGATCTGCACGATGGCCTCGGGCCGCGCAGCCACCAGCCGGGCCACCGCCTCGCCCACCTTGGCCGAGTTGCGCTCCACCGTGCCCGTGGCCACGGGCGCCAGCTTGCGCGCGGCCAGCGCCTTGGTCACGCCGTCCAGTCCAGCCTGGCCGTAGCTGTCGTCCTGGTGGAACACACCGATACGGTTCATGCCCAGGTTGGTGAGCTGGCGCACGATGAGCTCGGTCTCGTCGTCATAGCTGGCGCGCACATGGAAGATCAAACGGTTGAACGGCCGGCGCAGCGCCATGGCGCCGGTGAAGGGGGCGAAAAACGGCACCCTGGCCTGCGTGAACAGCGGCTGCGCTGCCAGGCTGGTGGGCGTGCCGATGTAGCCAAACAGCGCGAACACGTCGTCGGCAATCAGGCGGCGGGTGTTCTCGGCGCAGCGGTCGGGCTCGTAGCCATCGTCCAGCGCACGGATTTCGATCTGGCGCCGGCCCACGCCGCCCTGGGCGTTGACCTGCGCAAAGGCCAGGCGCGCACCTGCATTGAACTGCACGCCCAGCTGCCCCGAAGCACCCGTGAGCGCCGCCGACTGCCCCAGCACGATGGATCCCTCGCCCTGCGCATGAACCGCCGGAAAGCCCGCCAGCGCTGCTGCGCCAAGGCCGAACGAAAACTGCCTGCGTCCCAGATTCAACTGCGTCATCGTCACATTTCCTCCATCAAAAATCCCCCCCATCGCCCACCCGACAGCACGGGCGGGGATACTGATGCACCCAGTTTACCGATGCCCAGCGCCATGACTGTGACTTACCCCACTACCGCCGCCTTCGCCCAGGTGCGCGGCGCCTGCCCGCATGACTGCCCCGACACCTGCGCCCTGCTGACCACCGTGGAGGGTGGCGTGGCCACGCGCGTGCAAGGCAACCCGGCGCATCCGCAGACCGCTGGCGTGCTGTGCGCCAAGGTGGCGCGCTACCCCGAGCGCACCTACCACCCCGGACGCATCCTCACGCCACTCAAGCGCAGCGGCGCCAAGGGCAGCGGGCAATTCACGCCCGTCACCTGGGACGAGGCGCTGGCCGACATCGCCGCTCGCCTGGGCGCCATCGCAGCGCGCAACCCGCAGGCCATCCTGCCCTACAGCTACGCCGGCACCATGGGCCTGGTGCAGGGCGAGAGCATGGACAGGCGCTTCTTTCACCGCCTGGGCGCGTCGCTGCTGGACCGCACCATCTGCGCCACGGCCGGCGGCGAAGGGCTGGTGCACACGCTGGGCGCCAAGGTGGGCATGAAGGTGGAGTTCTTTGCCGAATCCCAACTCATCCTGATCTGGGGCAGCAACTCCATCACCAGCAATCTGCACTTCTGGCGCATCGCGCAGCAGGCCAAGCGCGATGGCGCCAGGCTGGTGTGCATTGACCCGCGCAAGAGCGAGACCGCCGAAAAATGCCACGCGCACCTCCAGCTGCTGCCCGGCACCGACGCCGCGCTGGCCCTGGCTCTGATGCACGAGCTGATCGTGCACGACTGGCTGGACCACGACTACATCGCCCGCCACACCCTGGGCTGGCAGCAGCTGCGCGAGCGCGCCCTCACCTTCCCGCCCGAGCGCGCCGCGCAAGTCTGCGGCATACCGGTGGAGCAAATCCGCCAGCTGGCGCGCGACTGGGGCACCACGCGGCCCGCCGCCATCCGCCTGAACTACGGCATGCAGCGCGTGCATGGCGGCGGCAACGCAGTGCGCGCCATCGCCTGCCTGCCCGCACTCACCGGCGCCTGGCGCCACCGCGCGGGCGGCCTGCTGCTGTCCAGCTCAGGGCAATTTCCGGTGGATCGCGCCGCTCTGCAGCGCCCCGACCTGCTGGCCGGCCGCAGCCCGCGCAGCATCAACATGAGCACGATTGGCGACGACCTGCTGCGGGGCACCTCCCCCGGCTTCGGCCCGCGCATCGAGGCCCTGGTGGTCTACAACAGCAACCCCGTGGCCGTGGCGCCCGAGTCGGCCAAGGTGGTGCGCGGCTTTGCGCGCGAAGACCTGTTCACCGTAGTGCTGGAGCATTTCCAGACCGACACCGCCGACTGGGCCGACTACATCCTGCCCGCCACCACGCAGCTGGAGCACTGGGACGTGCACCTGTCCTACGGCCACACGGACGTGCTGCTCAACCGCCCCGCCATCGCGCCCCTGGGCCAGGCGCGCAGCAACGCGCACATCTTCCGCGACCTGGCCGCGCGCATGGGCTTTGCCGAGCCCTGTTTTGCTGACGGCGACGAGCAGCTGTGCCGCCAGGCCTATGGCAAGGCCGTGGACTTCGGGCGGCTGCTGGAAACGGGCTTCGCGCCCCTGGCCGTGGCGGACGCACCCTTTGCCGACGGCGGCTTTCCCACGCCCTCGGGCCGCTGCGAGTTTTTCAGCGAGCGCCTGGCCGCGCAGGGGCTGGACCCGCTGCCCGACTACCTGCCCAACCACGAGGCGCCCGGCAGCTCGGCACGCTACCCGCTGGCCATGATCTCGCCGCCCGCGCGCAACTTCCTCAACTCCAGCTTCGTGAACCTGCAAAGCCTGCGCGACACCGAAGGCCGACCAGTGCTGGAGATGCATCCCGAGGACGCCGCCGCGCGCGGCATTGCCGACGGCGCCCCGGTGCGCGTGTTCAACGACCGCGGCAGCTACGAATGCCACGCCGCCATCAACGGCCGCGCGCGCCGCGGCGTGGTCAACGGCCTGGGCATCTGGTGGCGCAAACTGGGGGCAGGCGGCACCAACGTGAACGAGCTGACCAGCCAGGCCCTGACCGATCTGGGCCGCGGGCCCACGTTCTACGACTGTCTGGTGCAGGTGCAGCCGCTGGTCTGATCACTATTAAAACAATAGCTTTTAGCGCATGAATCACTTGGGCCATAGGCCGATTTGACCTGATTGGCAACACGTCTCAGACTCCTTCCGCGAAACGTTCGGGCTGAGGGAGGCGGCCAATCAGGGGCAATGGCCGCCCACCTTCGGCCCGGCTACTACGGCGCGGCAATGGTCTGGTCGATCGCGCCGAACAGGCTCTGGCCGGCCTTGTTCTTCATCTCGATGCGGATGGTGTCGCCGTACTTCATGAATTCAGTGCTCGGCTTGCCGTCCTGGATGGTCTCGATGCAGCGCTTTTCGGCGATGCAGCTGTAGCCCTTGGCCCAGTCCTTGTTGCTGACCGTGCCGCTGCCCACGATGGAGCCGGCGCGCACGTTGCGCGTCTTGGCGATGTGGGCGATGAGCTGGCCGAAGTGGAAGGTCATCTCCGGCCCTGCGTCGCACATGCCCACCTTGCGGCCGTTCCAGGTGGACTGCAGCGCCAGGTGCACGCGCCCGCCCTGCCAGGCGTCGCCCAGCTCGTCCAGCGTGATGGCCACGGGGCTGAAGGCCGTGGCGGGCTTGGACTGGAAGAAGCCGAAGCCCTTGGCCAGCTCGGCCGGGATCAGGTGGCGCAGGCTCACGTCGTTGGCCAGCATCACCAGGCGGATGCCGTCCAGCGCCTGCTCCGGGCTGGCGCCCATCTTCACGTCGCCGGTGACGACGGCGATCTCGGCCTCGAAGTCGATGCCCATGGCCTCGCTGGGCACCACCACGTCGTCGCAGGGGCCGATGAAGTCGTCGCTGCCGCCCTGGTACATCAGCGGGTCGGTGTAGAAGCTGGCGGGCACCTCGGCGTTGCGCGCCTTGCGCACCAGTTCGACGTGGTTGATGTAGGCCGAGCCGTCGGCCCACTGGTAGGCGCGCGGCAGCGGCGCCATGCATTGCTGCGGATCGAAGGGAAAGGCGTGGCGCGCGCGGCCGGCGTTGAGCTGGTCGTACAGATCCTGCAACTGGGGCGACATGAAGTTCCAGTCGTCCAGCGCCTGCTGCAGGCGGCTGGCGATGCCGGTCGCATAATGGGCCGTGCCCAGGTCACGGGAGACCACGACGAGCTGGCCGTCACGCGATCCGTCCTTGTAGGTGGCAAGTTTCATGGGCAATGCCCTCCAGGGGGTGGCGGGCACGCGCACACCGCGGCCGCCCGAGCGCCGCACAGGGCGCAAGAAAATAATAGGGATATGGTGAACGGATTCAACGGAACCCGGTCTTCCCATGCAGGCCTGGCCTGGCGGCGCCAAGGACGCAGCGCACGGGAGAGGCGGGTGGAACATAACCGAAAAATTCAGCCCCTTTTGCACTCCATCTCATGCCGCGCCGCGCCCTGCTGCTGATCACCACCCTGGTTCTGGCCCTCCACTGGCTGGCGCTGGCAGGCCTGCCCCTGGGCGGCACGGGCCAGGGCGCGCCGCAGCGCCTGGCTTTCCAGACGCGCATGCTGGAGCCGCCACCCGCCCCCCAAGCCCCGCCTGAAGCCGCACCGCAGGTCGCAGCGCCCCCACCCCAACGCCCACCCCAACACCCACAACCCGCGCGCAAGCCACGACCCCGGCCGCCGCAGCCAGCGCCAACCTCGCCAGCGCCCGATACGCCGGCGTCGCCCGATGCAGCCGCCGAAGTCACCCCCGCCACTACCCCTGACACCACTGCCAGCATCGCGCCCGACACTGCCGCCCTCATCACCCCGCAGCCGCCCCTGGACGCAACCGCCGAAACACTGCCCGAAGCGATACCGCAGGCCGCCGCACCGGCCATGCCGGACGCCAGCCCCCTGCCGTCGGCTACCGAACCTCAGCCTCCGCACCACGATGCGGCAGCCGCGCCCGCGGGGGCCTCAGCCGACGCGCCGGCCGATCTGGCGGCAGCCGCACCGCCCGCCGCCGCGCCGCAGCCAGCACCGGCCGAAGCCGCGGGTGTGGAGATCCGCCTGCCGGGCGCCTCGGGCGCCGTCGCCAGCAGCGGGCCGCCGCCGGTACGGCTGCCGCCGTCTGCCCTGCTGTCGTTTGACGTGGCGGGCGAGGTCAAGCAGCTGCGCTACAGCGCCAGCGCCGAACTGCTGTGGCGCCAGGACGGCGCACGCTACGAGGCGCGCCAGCAGATCAAGGCGTTTTTGCTGGGCTCACGCACGCAGACCAGCACGGGGCAGATCAACGCCCAGGGCCTGCGCCCGACGCGATTTGGCGACAAGGCCCGCAGCGAGCGCGCGGCGCATTTCGACTTTGAGCGCGGCGAGGTGATCTTCAGCGCCAACAGCCCGCGCGCGCCCATCACCGACGGAGCGCAGGATAGGCTCAGCGTATTCATCCAGCTGGGCGCCATGCTGGCCGCCGCGCCCGAACGCTACCCGCCCGGCACGCAGATCACGCTGACCACCGTGGGCCCGCGCACCGCCGATCGCTGGAGCTTTACCGTGGAGGGGCCCGAAACGCTGGAGCTGCCCGCCGGCACCACGCCCGCCCTGAAGCTGCAGCGCCTGCCACGCGATGACCAGCGCCGCGACCAGAAGGCCGAACTGTGGCTGGGCACCGCCGTGGGCTACCTGCCGGTGCGCATCCGCATCACCCAGAGCAATGGCGACTTCGCCGACCTGCTGCTGACCGGCCACGAGCCGCACTGACAGACCGCCGTAACCGACTGCAACCAGTGACGGACATGCACTGGTGCCCCGCCAGCGCCCGCACTTTTGATTTCCATGAAATACTGTGTCGCAGCAGCACCCCGGGGCGGGACTTGAACTCTTGCCACACGCTGCTATCTGACAGTCAATCTCTACAGGGGGAACACGCAATGCAAATGCTCTACGACTCCGATTCGTTTGTGGTTGTCCACATGCTGGCCGATGCTGACCTGGGCGCTGCCAAAGACGACGCCGGCAACAAGACACCGCTGCCACCCCAGCTGGTGCGCCACGGCTTCGAGATCGTGGACAAGCGCTCGGGCAAAGAGGTCTATCTGGACGGCTCATGGGCAGAAATGTTCCAGCAGCAAATCCTGGCCTGGCAGCGCAACACCCCCACGCAAGAGGAGGTGGAAGACACGCTGGACGGCTACGTCGGCCTGGCCCAGAACCCGGTGGTCATTCACTGACACACCCGGGGCCTTTGCCCCCTCGCGGCCGCTGCCGCCCCGCAAGAAGCACTGCACGCCGTGGCCAGACGCCACGGCTTTTTTTTGAGTACAGAGGATCTCAAGCCGCCGACGCAGCCGCCACCGGCATCGGATACAGCCGCCGAAACAGCGGCGCCACCAGCAGCAGCACGGCGACCAGCCGGCACACCTGAAAGGCCGTTACCACCGGCACGCCCAGCTGCAGCACCTTGGCGGTGATGGCCATCTCGGCAATGCCGCCGGGCGAGGTGCCCAGCACCATCGTGGGCCAGGGCAGCCCCGTGGCGCGCGCCAGCGCCCAGGCAAACAGGGCGCACAGCAGCATCAGCGCCAGCGTGCCCAGCGCCACCGACGCCAGCCAGCGCGGCGCCGTGCGCAAAAACTCACGCCGAAACCGCACGCCCAGACTCACGCCGATCACCAACTGCGCCGCATTCACCAGCGCCTGCGGCACGGCCGACAGGGTAATGCCGGCCATGGTCAGCCCCATGGACACCAGCAGCGCCCCAATGAACCAGGGGTTGGCGCGGCCCAGGCGCCGCATGAGCAACGCTCCCACGCCCGTCAGCGCGACGAGCAGCGCCAGCCCCGCCGGCTGCACCGCACGCAGCGCAGGCGCCAGCAGATTGCGTGCGCCGCCCGTGCCGATCGGGCCAGTCAGGTCAGCCAGCCCGCCGTACTGCAACGCAAACGGAATGCTGACGGTGACGATCAGCAGGCGCAGGCTGTGGCTGGCGGCCACCAGGTCGGTGCGCGCGTGCTCGCGCTCGGCCAGCAGGGTCATCTCGGACGCGGCGCCTATGGCCCCCGCAAAGTAACTGGTGGCGCGCATCATGGGTGCCGGCACGCCGTGCATGCGCGGCGCGTGCATGCGGTACAGCCAGGCGCCGAACGCCCAGCCCAGGAGCAGCGCCCAGGCAATGCCCAGCACCACGGCCCACCACAGGCCGGCCACCAGGGCCGTCACCTCGGGCGTGAAGTACAGCCCCAGCACCACGCCAATCGTCCACTGGCCCGCATTGCGCAGCGGCGCGGCGCTGTCGGTGGGTGCGCCCGCCATCGACAGCACGGCCGTGGCCAGCAGCGGCCCCAGCATCCAGGGCAGCGGCGTGTGCAGCGCCACGCAGGCCAGCGCGGCGGCCAGCGCCCCTGCCAGGGTGAACGCGACGCGGGCCGCGAAAGAAAGTGACGAGAACATGGATGAAACGCTGCAGCGCAGGGCGGGCCTGGCGGCACCAGGCAAAGTCGGCAAGTATCTCAGCGCAGGGGTGCGGCCGCAGTCATTGCCATAACGTGACGCCTGCACCCCGCCATTTCCGCGCTGGTGGGAATCCACCGCGCTGACCCAACAGCGATCCGGTTGGGGGGGGCGCATGAATCCGCGCATGCGCGGGCATGACGGTTGTGGTTGTTTTGGCCTTTAGCCTTTATGAGTCAAGCGGCAGTAGCTATTATTTAAATAGCGCCTTGGCGCACCCCGCGGCGCGCAGCCATCTCGCCTCCCATGGCGTGGCGGGCGTCGGGGGCCAGCGCTGCACGGGCCGCGGGGTAGATGCGGTCGTCCTCGTGGCGCAGGTGGTCGGCGTAGCAGTCGGCAAAGCGGTCGAAGGCCGCCTCGTGCGCGGGCGCGAAGGCTGTCAGCCGCCCCTGGGCCAGCTCCTGCAGCGCGCCACGTGCGGCAGCCCAGCGCTCGGCCATGAGCACATGGTCGCGCTGCATCTGGCGCACCAGCGCCGCCAGCTGTTCGTCGCCGCCCGGCGCCAGCAGCGGCGGGAAGACGTGCAGTTCTTCGTCCTGGTGGTGCAGCGGCGCCGCAATGTCAAAGTAACGCAGCACGTCGCGCGCGGCCTGGCGGGCCGACTCATCGCAGCCTCGCGCGTGCAGGTGCTGGCGCAGGCGCCGCAACAAGTCCAGCGATCGGCGCACGCGGTCGTGGCAGGCGTCCAGCATCTCAAAGGGCTCGTCAAAACCGGCGCCCGGCGTGTGCATGCCGGGCAGGGAAACGCGGGTGGACATGACCGTATCAGCCTTTCATAGTGGGCCCACGCGAGGGCAGCCAAGCAAGGGCCGCCCCGCAGCGAGGGCTGCGTCCCCCTGCCCGCAGCGCGCAGCGCTGCGAGAGCGGGGGGATGGCGCGAAGCGCCGCAGGGGGGTGTTGCACATCAACCCAGCTGCACGGGCACGCCCTGCCGGTTGAAGGGCAGGTAGGCGCCCAGGGCGCCGCTCTTCACGGCCTCCACCATGCGGTTCAGCACTTTTTCTGCATCGGCCTCGGACGGCGCCTGCGTGGGCGTGCCCGACAGCGCGGCCGTGAACACCAGGCGCCAGGGTTGGCCGGGCAGCTCGAACTGTTGCGACTCGCGCACCAGCGCGTCGAAGGACTGCAGCTCTTCGGGCAGTTTGTCCACGCACATCAGCGGCACCAGCGCGCCGCCCTCGCCCTGCGCAAAGCGCTCGCGCTGCGCGGGCGTGGCGTCTGCGGGCAACTCTGCGCCGGCGAACACGAACAGCAGGCGCTGGCGCTCGCGCAGCGTGCGCGCTGCGCGCAGCAGGTCGTCAAAGCAATGGATCTCGGTGGTTGCGGTCATGGGTTCTTCGTCAAGATGTCCAGGGCTGCACGCCCTGTCCCGGCACCAGGGTGCCTATGTAGTGCGCCGGCATGGGGCGCGGGCGTACCGGTTTGCGCGACACCACGCTGCCCAGGCTGACAAAACACAGCGCGCGCTCGCTGCCGCGCAGCGCAAACAAGGTGCGCAGCGCGTGCGAATGCAGCGCCTTGCCGCTGGTGAGCGCCGAGCCAAATCCCTGCGCCGTGGCCATCAGCAGCAGGTTTTGCACCGCGCAGCCGGCAGACACCATGCGCTCGCTGGGGGTGATCTCGGGGTCGCCGCACTGCTCGTCCACCACCGCCAGCAGCAGCACGGGGGCGCGGAAAGCCTTCTCGCGCGCCTGCTCCTGCTGCGCGGCGGCCGCCAGCGGGTCGCGCTCCAGCAGGGCCTGCGCAAACGCATCGCCCAGCGCGGCGCGCGCCTGTTGCGGCACCAGGATGAAGCGCCAGGGCAGCAGGCAGCCGTGGTCTGGCGCATGGCCGGCCGCCGCCAAAATGGCCTGCAGTTGCGCTGCATCGGGCCCGGGGCCACCCAGCCGCTTGGGCAGGATGGTCTGGCGCGCCTGCACCAGTGCGGACACCAGCTCGGCCGTGGAAGCCTGCGCGGCCGCGGCCTGGGTCTGCGCGTGATCTTGGGAGTGGATGTGTCGCATAGCGGTTTCAGCCCGGTTTTCCATCGACCCGCAGCTTGCCATACCAGGCCACCAGGCGCAGGCCCCACACCGCCATGATCAAGGCCCACAGCAGCGCAGCCAGCGCCAGCAGCCACGGCGCCAGGGCCAGCGGCGCGGTGGCCGCCAGGCGCAGCACCGTCGCCAGCTGCAGCAGCCAGAAAAGTCCCCAGGCCAGTTGATCGGCCACCAGGGCGCGCCCACTGTGGCCGCAGGACACGCGCGTGACCATGGCCAGCATGAGCGAGCCCAGGCAGCCCATGGTGAGCGCATGCAGCGCGCCCAGATCCCACACCGACGCGCCCTGCAGCCCGCCCCACCCGTGGGCCACGCCCAGAAGCACGAAGGCCAGCCCCAGCCACATGAAACCCACGTGCAGCATGGCCAGCAGCCGGTTCCTGAAGCTCTGCACCCAGCCCCAGCGCCAGACCAGCCACAGCAGCAAAATGCCGACGACCAGCTCCAGCGGGCCGCGCACCCGCAGCACGGCGCGTGCCGCAACGGGCGTCCACTCGGCGGCCTGCAGCCATACGGCAGCGGCCTGCGCCGCAAGGGCCACCAGCATCAGCCACAGCACCCAGTAGGGGCGCCAGGCCTGCACCGCGGGCAGTGCGCTGGCGGTAAAGAACGGAATCATGCGGTGCGCCACCACGGCAAACACCACGGTGATGAAGCCCCACAGGCCACTGAGCACCCACAGCCGCGCCAGGTCTGCGCGCCCTGCCGCCAGGCTCAGCCCCAGGCCGGCCACGCACAGGCAGCCCCACAGGCAGGCCGCGGCAATGCTGCGCGCATGCATCTGGTCTTGCTGCGGGCTGCGCAGCACCAGGCGCACGAACAGCCCGCTCATCCACAACAGCCCGGCCCAGGCAACCGTGCAGCCCGCCAGCGCCAGGCCCTGCGCCCAGGCGGCGCCCACAAGCCAGGCCAGCCAGCCGCCTGCCTGCAGCAGCAGCGGCGCCATGAGCGCTGATACCGGCGGCGGATCGACATGCAGCCACTTGGGGCCGGCCGTGAACAAGAAGCCCGCGAAAAACAAAGGAAAGAAGCCAAAACTCATCACGGCCGCATGCACCAGCGACGGCGCCACGGCATATGGCAGGGACAGCGCCGTGCTGACACGGTCAACCTGCACCAGCGCCCACCACAGGCCGGACGCAATCAACAGCACCATCGCCAGGAAGAAGCCGAGCCGGTGCGGCGCCAGCGCCACATGCTGCAGCCGCCACTGGTCATCCGGCTGCGGCTGCGCGGCAGCACGACGGGCTTCGGCCCGCAGGGGCACAGCAGGGCGCTGATTTTCAGTCATGGGGCACAGCCTTCCAGCAGTAGCGGCGCAAGCACGGCGTCCTCAGTCCAACAGCACCTGGCCATCATGCTCCACATACGGGTGATAGGGGCCGGTGCCGCTGCTTTGCGCCTTTGACGCGGCGACAAAACCGCCGTGCTGAACGTCGAACACATGCACTTCGCCATCCTCGATCACGTAATGCCAGCCGTGCAGGGTAAGGCCGCCGCCTTGCACGCGCCGGCGCACCATGGGGTAGTCCATCAGCCGCTCCAGCTGCAGCACCACGGCGCGCTGCTCGGTGCGGCGCAGGGCTTCGGGACTGGGCTGCACGGGCAGCGTGGCCTCGCGGCCAAGGTCCAGCCAGCGCTGCAGGTTGTGGGCCTCGGGCGACACCTCGCCGTACAGTGCCTTGATGGCCCCGCAGTGGCTGTGGCCGCAGACCACGATGCGGCTGACCTGCAGGTTGAGCACCGCAAATTCAATGGCCGCCGCCGTGCCGTGGTGGCCGTGCGACCCGTCGTAGGGCGGCACGAAGGCGCCCACGTTGCGCACCAGAAACAGCTCGCCCGGGCCGGCGCCCGTGAGCAGGTAGGGCACGAGGCGCGAGTCCGAACAGCCGATGAACAGCGTGGAGGGGCGCTGGCCCTCGTTCACCAGGGTCTGGAACTGCTCGCGGTACTGGGGAAAGGCGTCCAGATGAAAGCGGCGCAGCCGCTGCAGCAATTCGTCGTCGGGCATGGGCTGTCTCCCTGGCGGCCGCGCTACTGCACCAGCGGCGTGTCGGCCGCGTCCAGCTGCACGCCTTCGACCTGCGCCTGCCCTGCCAGCAGTTGCAGATACTGGCGCAGCGCATTCACCCAGGCCTGCTGGCGCAGCAGCAGTGCGACCGAGGCATGCACCTGCTCGAAAGGCAGGGTCTGGCCGGCCTCGCGCTCGCACACCTCCACCACGTGCAGGCCGAAGCGGCTGTGCACCAGGCGGGCCAGCACGCCGACCTCGGCGGTGCCGAAGACTTCGCGCGCGAACTCGGGCGCGCAGTCGCTGCGCGTGAGCCAGCCCAGGTCGCCGCCTTGCTGGCCGCTGGGGCAGTTGGACCATTCGCGCGCAGCCTGGGCAAAGCGCTCACCCGCGTCGTTGGCGCAGCGCAGCTCCAGCAGCAGCGCCTCGGCGCGCTGGCGCAGCAGCTTCACGTCCACCCCCGGCGTGACTGCAAACAGCACATGGCGCAGGCGCAGGCGCTCGCCCTGGCCGCCCAGCGTGGGGTGGGCGGCGTGGTAGCGGCGGCAGGCGTCTTCAGAGGGGTCGGGCACCTGCAGCGCGCGCTCGAGCAATTGCTCAATGGCGGCGGATGCCGCAGCGCTGGTGGCGCCGTCGGTGCCGGGGGCATCGCTGCCCTCCAGCAGGCCCTGGCGCTGCGCCTGCTGGCGCAGCAGCTCGGTGCAGGCACGCTGGCGCAGCTCTTCGGGCGCCGGCTGCTGGCCGGGCGCATGCAGGGGCACGCCGTTGATGCGGGCCACGGCAGCGTCGGCAACCGGGGCTTCACGGGTGGCGCAACCGCAGGCGCCTGATCCGCAGGGGGTGTCGTTCATGGTGTTCTCCCGGCAAGGGTGTGCCGCAGAAAATTTGCATCAAATGGGTCTTCAGCCCTTTTACATAAAGCGCTAGCTGCTATTTAATGAGTAGCACTGTGATTGCTGGACTGGTTGTGGTCGGCAGGCAGGTTGAGGCGCGGCGCACGCACCAGCTGGTAGGGCCGCGCGATGTAGGCCAGCGTGCCAAAGCCGCTCCACACATGCACCAGACGGGTGAACGGGAAGATCAGGAACACCGTCATGCCCAGGAACATGTGCGCCTTGAACACCCAGCCGGCGCTGGCCAGCAGCTCGACGGCGCCCGTGCGGAAGGTGACGATGCGCTGCGCCCATTCGGCCAGCAGCAGCATCATGGAGCCGTCCAGGTGCTGCGCCGACAGCGGGATGGTGGCCAGGCCCAGCGCCAGCTGCACCCACAAAATCCACAGCAGCGCGATGTCGCTGGTCTTGCTGGTGGCGCGAATGCGCGCGTCCGACAGGCGCCGGTGCAGCAGCAGCGTGACGCCGATGAAGGCCAGCACGCCGGCAATGCCGCCAGTGACCATGGCCATGAGCTGCTTGGCGCCCGCGCTCATGAACGATTCGTACACAAAGTGCGGCGTGAGCATGCCCACGGTATGGCCGAAGAACAGGAACAGCACGCCGATGTGAAACAAGTTGCTGCCCCAGCGCAGGCTGCCTGTGCGCAGCAGTTGCGAGGAATCGCTCTTCCAGGTGTATTGGTCGCGGTCAAAGCGCATCCAGCTGCCGATGAAGAACACGGACAGGCAGATGTAGGGGTAGATGCCGAACAGCAGGGTGTCGATCCAGGCGGTCATACCGATGCTCCTTGGTGGTTGGATGCGTGCGCATTGCGCACGAAATGCACGGGCTGCGGCTGGCCCGGGCGGTTCTGGCCCTTGGTGGCGCAGCCGTCAAAGGCCTCGGGCTCGGCCCAGGCATCGTCCAGCGCTGGCTCGGGGGCAAGGGCCACGGCCTGCACGCGCTGGCCCGCCACTTCAAGCACCGCGGCAATCACGCTGGCGTAGCCATTGCCGCGGCCGGACAGGGCCGTGAACAGCGCGTTCAGGATGTGGGCCATCTCGCCCAGAAACTCCCGCGCCACGGCCGGCGGCTGGGTGGAGGCGAACTCCAGCACCACCGACAGGTGATCGGGCAGCTCGGGCGCATTGAACTGCAGGCCGGCTTTTTCATAGGTCTGCAGCAGGTCGATGAGCGCGGGGCCGCGCTCGCGCGAGTCGCCGTGCACATGCTCGAACAGGTGCAGCGAGGTCTGGCGGCCGCGGTCGAAGGTATCGACATAGCGCGCCTCGGCCTCAAAGGCATCGAGCGCGGCGATCTGGGCGCACAGGGCCTCGATCTCGGCCACGCGCGCCGCGGGCAGCGCCTGCTCCAGGCGCACCGCGTCCACCAGGGCGGGCAGCTGCGCGCGCAGCTCGGCATCGGGATAGCCCACCAGCCGGGCCAGGGCGCGCAGCGTGAGGCGCAGGGATTCGGGTGTTTTCTTGAACATGTGCGCGCTCCTCAGACCACGGCCTTGATGGGAATCGTGCGGGGCTTTTTGCCGCCGAACATGCTGACCTCGGTGCTGCCGTCGGAGCAGCCGTTGCCAAACGAGAAGCCGCAGCCGCCGCGCACGTCGAAGGTGTTTTCGGCGTATTCGCGGTGGGTGGACGGGATCACGAAGCGGTCTTCGTAATTGGCAATGGCCATCACGTGGTACATGTCTTCCACGTCGTGCACCGACAGGCCCGCCTGCTGCAGCACCGCCAGGTTTTGCACCTTGTCCACATGCACGCCGCGCTGGTAGGCGCGCATGGCCAGCATGCGCTCAAGGGCGCGCACCACGGGGCCGGTGTCACCGGCGGTGAGCAGATTGGCCAGGTACTGCACGGGGATGCGCAGCTGCGACACATCAGGAATCTCGCCGTTCACGCCCATGTGGCCTGCGTTGGCCGCAGCGGTGATGGGCGACAGCGGCGGCACGTACCAGACCATGGGCAGCGTGCGGTACTCGGGGTGCAGCGGCAGCGCCACCTTCCAGTCCACCGCCATTTTGTAAACGGGGCTGTTGCGCGCCGCATCCATCCAGGCGTCGGGAATGCCGTCGATGCGGGCCTGGCGGATCACATCCGGGTCGTTCGGGTCCAGGAAGATGTCCAGCTGCGCCTCGTACAGGTCGCGGTCGCGCTCCACGCTGGCGGCTTCCTGGATGCGGTCGGCGTCATACAGCAGCACGCCCAGGTAGCGGATGCGGCCCACGCAGGTCTCGGAGCACACCGTGGGCTGGCCCGCCTCGATGCGCGGGTAGCAGAAGATGCACTTCTCGGCCTTGCCGGTCTGCCAGTTGTAGTAGATCTTCTTGTAGGGGCAGCCCGAGACGCACATGCGCCAGCCGCGGCACTTGTCCTGGTCGATCAGCACGATGCCGTCTTCCTCGCGCTTGTAGATCGAGCCCGAGGGGCATGACGCCACGCACGCCGGGTTCAGGCAGTGCTCGCACAGGCGCGGCAGGTACATCATGAAGGTGTTCTCGAACTGGCCGTACATGTCCTTCTGGACCTGCTCGAAGTTCACGTCGGCGCTGCGCTTGGAGAACTCGCCGCCCAGGATTTCCTCCCAGTTCGGGCCCCATTCGATCTTTTCCATGCGCTGGCCCGTGATCAGGCTGCGCGGGCGCGCCGTGGGCGCGGCCTTCATCTCGGGGGCCGACTGCAGGTGGTCGTAGTCGAAGGTGAAGGGCTCGTAGTAGTCGTCGATCTGCGGCAGGTTGGGGTTGGCGAAGATGCGCATCAGCAGCTTCCACTTGCCGCCCTGGCGGGGGGCGATGGAGCCGTCCGGGTTGCGCACCCAGCCGCCGTTCCACTTGTCCTGGTTTTCCCATTCCTTGGGGTAGCCGATGCCGGGTTTGGTCTCGACGTTGTTGAACCAGGCGTATTCCACGCCGGGACGGCTGGTCCAGACGTTCTTGCAGGTGACGGAACAGGTGTGGCAACCGATGCACTTGTCCAAGTTCAGCACCATGCCGATTTGTGCGCGAATTTTCATCGTGTCTCTCCTTGTCGCTCAGGCGTGGGCGGCGCTGGTGGATGCCTCATCGTCCATCCAGTCGATGCGGCGCATCTTGCGCACCAGCACGAACTCGTCGCGGTTGGTGCCGATGGTCCCGTAATAGTTGAAGCCGTAGCTGTACTGCGCGTACCCGCCGATCATGTGCGTGGGCTTCAGCACCACGCGCGTGACGGAGTTGTGGATGCCGCCGCGCGTGCCCGTGATCTCCGAGCCGGGTGTGTTGATGATCTTTTCCTGCGCGTGGTACATGAGCACCATGCCCGGGTTCACGCGCTGGCTGACCACCGCACGGGCCGCAATGGCGCCGTTGGCGTTGAACAGCTCCACCCAGTCGTTGTCCACGATGCCGCCGCGCTTGGCGTCGTCCTCGCTGAGCCAGATCACCGGGCCGCCGCGGTTGAGCGTGAGCATGTGCAGGTTGTCGCTGTACGTGCTGTGGATGCCCCACTTCTGGTGCGGGGTGATGAAGTTCAGCGCGATCTCGGGGTTGCCGTTGGGCTTTTGGCCCTCGACCTCGTGCAGCGTCTTCAGTTGCACCGGCGGGCGGTAGCTCACAAAGCCCTCGCCGAAGTCACGCATCCAGGGGTGATCCTGGTAGAACTGCTGGCGACCCGTGAGGGTGCGCCATGGGATCAGCTCGTGCACGTTGGTGTAGCCGGCGTTGTAGCTGACCTTCTCGCTCTCCAGCCCGCTCCAGGTGGGCGAGCTGATGATCTTGCGCGGCTGCGCCTGGATGTCGTGGAAGCGGATTTTTTCATCCTCGCGGTGCAGCGCCAGGTGCACGTGGTCGCGCCCGGTGATCTTGGACAACGCCTCCCAGGCCTTGCAGGCCACATGGCCGTTGGTCTCGGGGGCCAGCATCATCACCACTTCGGTGGCGTCGATGTCGGTGACGATCTTCGGGCGGCCCTGCGTGGCGCCCTCCTCGCGCACCCGGCCGTTCAGGTCGCCCAGCTGCGTCACTTCGGTCTCGGTGTTCCAGGCAATGCCCTTGCCGCCGTTGCCCACCTTGTCCATCAACGGGCCCAGGGCCGTGAAGCGCTTGTAGGTATTGGGGTAGTCGCGCTCCACCACCGTCACCTGCGGCGCCGTGACGCCGGGGATCAGATCGCACTCGCCGCGCTTCCAGTCCTTCACGCCATAGGGCTGCGCCAGTTCGGCCGGGGTGTCATGCATGATGGGCGTGAGCACCACTTCCTTTTCAACGCCCAGGTGGCCCACGCAGACTTCGCTGAATGCCTTGGCGAAGCCCTTGTAGATCTCCCAGTCGCTGCGCGACTGCCACGCCGGATCGACGGCCGCCGACAGCGGGTGGATGAAGGGGTGCATGTCGCTGGTGTTGAGGTCGTTCTTCTCGTACCAGGTGGCCGTGGGCAGCACGATGTCTGAATACAGGCAGGTGGTGCTCATGCGGAAGTCCAGCGTGACCAGCAGGTCCAGCTTGCCCTCGGGGGCATTGGCATGCCACTTGACCTCCTGCGGCTTGGCCTCGTCCTTGCCCAGATCCTTGCCCTGCACGCCATGGGTGGTGCCCAGCAGGTGCTTGAGGAAGTACTCATGCCCCTTGCCCGAGCTGCCCAGCAGGTTGGAGCGCCACACGAACATGTTGCGCGGCCAGTTCATCGGGTTGTCGGGGTCTTCGCAGCTCATGGTGAGCGAGCCGTTCCTGAGCGACTGCACCACATAGTCCCTGGGATCCATGCCCATGTCCTGCGCGTCCCGCACCACCTGCAGCGGGTTGGTCTGCAGCTGCGGCGCGCTGGGCAGCCAGCCCATGCGCTCGGAGCGCACGTTGAAGTCGATCATCGAGCCCTGGTAGTCCTTGGGGTCCGCCAGGGGCGAGAGCACTTCCTCGACGCCCAGCTTTTCGTAGCGCCACTGGTCGGTGTGGGCATAGAAGAAGCTGGTGGAGTTCTGCTGGCGCGGCGGGCGGATCCAGTCCAGCGCGAAGGCCAGCGCGGTCCAGCCCGTCTGCGGGCGCAGCTTTTCCTGGCCCACGTAGTGCGACCAGCCGCCACCGCTTTGCCCGATGCAGCCGCACATCATCAGCATGTTGATGATGCCGCGGTAGTTCATGTCGCAGTGGTACCAGTGGTTCATGGCCGCGCCGATGATCACCATGGACTTGCCGTGGGTCTTGTCGGCGTTGTCGGCAAACTGGCGCGCAATGGCGATCACCTGGTCGCGCGGCACGCCGGTGATGCGCTCTTGCCAGGCTGGGGTGTAGGGCGCGTTGGCATCGTAGCCGCCGTCCGCCTCTTCGCCCGGCAGGCCGCGCAGGATGCCGTAGTTGGCCGCCTGCAAGTCAAACACGGTGGCCACGGCCACGCGGCCGGATACGCCCTCGCCCTGCAGTTCCAGGTGGGTGATGGGCACGCGGCGCACGATCACGTCGCCACCCTGGTCGTTGGACTGGAAGTTGGGCGTCTCGATACCGCCAAAGTACGGGAAGGCGACGTCCGTCACGTCATGCGCCTGCGCGCCGTCCTCCAGCACCGACAGCTTGAGCTTGACATCGTTGCCGGTGCGCGCCTCCTTGGACTCGAGGTTCCACAGACCCTTGTCGTCGCGCCCATCCTTGCCCCAGCGAAAGCCGATGGAACCATTGGGCAGCGCCACCTGGCCATCGACCCCGTAGGCCACGGTCTTCCAGTCGGGGTGGTTGCTCTGGCCCAGCCTGTCGGCAAAGTCGCTGGCGCGCACGTAGCGGCCTGGCACCATCACCGTGCGGCCGTCGGGCAGTGTCTTTTCCTGCAGCACCACCAGCAGCGGCAGGTCGGTGTAGCGGCGGGCGTAGTCGTCGAAGTACGCCGAGCGCCCCTTGCCGCCATCCTTGAAGTAGAACTCTTTGAGGATCACATGCCCCATGGCCATGGCCACGGCGGCGTCGGTGCCCTGCTTGGGGTGCAGCCACAGGTCGGCCAGCTTGGCGACCTCGGAATAGTCGGGCGTCACTGCCACGACCTTGGCGCCCTTGTAGCGCACCTCGGTGAAGAAGTGCGCATCGGGCGTGCGCGTCTGGGGCACGTTGGAGCCCCAGGCGATGATGAAGTGGGAGTTGTACCAGTCGGCCGACTCTGGCACGTCGGTCTGCTCGCCCCACACCTGCGGGCTGGACGGCGGCAGGTCGCAGTACCAGTCGTAAAAACTCATCGGCACGCCGCCGATCAGGTTCAGGTAGCGGCTGCCCGCGGCGTACGAGATCATCGACATGGCCGGGATCGGCGAAAAGCCGATGATGCGGTCCGGCCCGTGCTTCTTGATGGTGTAGACGTTCGCCGCAGCGATCATCTGGTTGACCTCGTCCCAGGTGCTGCGCACGAAGCCGCCCAGGCCGCGCTGCTTTTGCCATTCGCGGCGCGCGCTGTCGTTCTCGACGATGGCGGCCCAGGCGTCCACGGGGCTCTTGGCGATGGCCAGTGCGGCACGCCAGTGCTTGAGCAGGCGGCCACGCACCATGGGGTATTTCACGCGATTGGCGCTGTACAGGTACCAGCTGTAGCTGGCGCCGCGTGCGCAGCCGCGGGGCTCGTGGTTGGGCAGGTCGGGGCGCGTGCGCGGGTAGTCGGTCTGCTGGGTTTCCCAGGTGACGATGCCGCCCTTTACATAAATCTTCCATGAGCAGCTGCCGGTGCAATTCACGCCGTGCGTGCTGCGCACGATCTTGTCGTGCGCCCAGCGGTCGCGATAGGCGTCTTCCCATGTACGGTCTTCGCCGTTGGTCTGGCCGTGGCCCTGCGAGAAGGTTTCGCGCGGCTGCGCGAAGTACGAGAGACGGTCGAGAAAATGACTCATCGTGGAACTCCTTGGAAATCTTTGTGGCTTGTGGGGCGGCTTTAGCAAGGCATCTCGGCGTTCTTGCGCGAGTAGTACCACCAGGTGATCACAATGCAGACGACATAGAACAGCGCAAACATCCACAGCGCAAACTCCGGCCCGCCCGTCGCCGCGATGGAGCTGCCGTAGCTCTTGGGAATGAAGAACCCGCCGTATGCACCCAGCGCACCTGCGAAGCCGACGGCGGCCGCGCCTTCGGTGTTGCCGTCCTTGACGGCCTGGGCGCGCATTGCTTCGTCGTTGCCACGCAGCTCGCGCATCTTCTGGGTCAGGAAGATCACGGGAATCATGCGGAACGTGGAGCCATTGCCGATGCCCGTGGTGAAGAACAGCACCAGGAACATCAGAAAGAAGCCAGTGAAGCTGCCCTCTGCGGGGCCGAAAGGCAGCGCAAAGCCACCCGAGCCTTTGGGCAAAAAGTACAGAACGCCCACGACGGCCAGCGCCATCACGATGAAGTTCCAGAAGGTCACCACGCCGCCACCCACCTTGTCCGACAGCCAGCCGCCGAACGGACGCACCACGGCACCCACCAGCGGGCCCAGCCAGGCGTAGGCCAGCGGATTCACATCAGGGAACAGCGCCTTGATCAGCAGCGGAAAGCCCGCGGCAAAGCCAATGAACGAGCCGAACGTGCCCAGGTACAGCACGCACATGATCCAGTTGTGCTTGCGCTTGAAGATGGCTGCCTGCGCCGCAAAGCTGGCCTTGGCGTCGGCGATGTCGTGCATGCCGAACCACGCGGCAATGGCAGCCAGCGCAATCCACGGCACCCAGATGAAGGCGGCGTTCTGCGCCCACACCAGTTGCTCCTGGCCGTTCTTCACGATGGTCTGCGGATCGCCGCCAAAGATGCCGAAGATGCCCGCCGTGATGACCAGCGGGCTCAGAAACTGCACCACCGACACACCCAGGTTGCCCAGACCGGCGTTGACGCCCAGCGCCGAGCCCTTGCGCTCTTTGGGGAAGAAGAAGCTGATGTTGGCCATGCTGGAGCTGAAGTTGCCCCCGCCCAGTCCGCACAGCAGCGCCAGCACCAGCATGGTGGGGTAGCTGGTGGTGTTGTCCTGCACCGCATAGCCAATGCCGATGGCCGGGATCAGCAGCGACGCAGTGGACAGCGCCGTCCAGCGCCGCCCCCCGAAGACGGGCACCATGAACGAGTAAAAGATACGCAGCGTGGCGCCCGACAGCGCCGGCGCCGCAGCCAGCCAGAACAGCTGGTTGGTCGAATACCTGAAACCCAGCGCGGGCAGATTGACGGCCACCACGCTCCAGACCTGCCATATGGCAAAGGCCAGGAACAGCGCGGGCACCGAGATCCAGAGGTTGATCTTGGCAATGGCCTCGCCCTCGCGCTCCCAGAACTGCTTGTCCTCGGGGGTCCAGAGCGTGAGCACCCGGCCTTTGCGGCCGCTGCCCTGCGAAACGTTGTTGTTGGACATGTGTAAATCTCCGGTGCAAGTCAACGCGCTGCCGGTGCGCAGCCCCCGGAACCCATCACGTCGGTGCGGCGCACCTCGGTGAAGTACATCCAGATCAGCGACACCCAGACTACGCCGTACATCAGCATGAAGGCGCTGGAGCGGATGCCCGTCCAGTCCATGAGCATGCCGAACAGGATGGGCAGGATGAAGCCGCCCATGCCGCCCGCCAGGCCCACGATGCCGCTGATGGCGCCGATGTTCTTGGGGTAGTCGTCGCTGATGTACTTGAACACGCTGGCCTTGCCGAAGGCCCAGGCAATGCCCAGCACGAACATGAGCGCGGTGAACAGGTACACGTTCAGGCCGATGTGCAAGGTGGTGGGCCCGTTGACGGTCTGGATGGTGAAGTCGGTCTGCGGGTAGGACAGCAAAAACAGGCAGATCCAGCTGACCCACATCACCCACCAGGTCACGGCATGCGCGCCGAACTTATCGCTCAGCACGCCGCCAATGGCGCGCAGCACGCCGCCGGGCAGCGAGAAGCACGCCGCCAGCAAAGCCGCCACGCGGATGTCCAGGCCGTACTCGCCCACGTAGTACTGCACCATCCACAGCGACAGCGCCACATAGCCGCCGAACACGATGCTGTAGTACTGGCAGTACTTGAGCACCTTGGGGTCCTTCAGGGCCTTGAGTTGATCCACAAAGCGCACGTTGCTGGGCACGCGGTGGGATGGGTCGCTGTGGCTGAACAGCCAAAACAGCACCAGCGCCCCGAGCATGATGGCGGCGTACACATGCGGCACGGCCGCCCAGCCAAAGGCCACCAGAATCACCGGCGCCACAAACTTGTTCACCGCCGCGCCGGAGTTGCCCGCGCCGTACACGCCCATGGCCATGCCCTGGCGGTGTTTGGGAAACCAGCGTGCCACGTAGGGAGTGCCGACCGAGAATGCACCGCCGGCCAGCCCCACGAACAGGCCGATGACGAGAAAGTGCCAGTACTCGGTGGCATAGCCCATCATCCAGATGGCGGGAACGGTGGCGGCCATGAGCAGCGCCATCACGATGCGACCGCCGTACTTGTCCGTCCAGATGCCCAGCGGCACGCGCACCAGCGAGCCCGTCAGCACCGGCATGGCCGTGAGCAGGCCGAATTCGGTGGAGTTCAGGTTCAGCATCTTCTTGATCGGGATGCCGATCACGCCGAACATCATCCAGACCATGAAGCAGACGGTAAAGGCCAGGGTGCTGACGATCAGCACCGACCATGCTTTGCGGCTGCGGCCGGGGTCGTCAACCACCGCCTGTGATGCTTTGCCCATTGCGCTTTCCTCTCTGGATGACATGGGGTGCATCGTCGGGAAAAGCGGGCACTGTGCCTATCCCTCGCAGGTACACGGCGGGCAACGCAAAAGAACTAGGGCCATCGCGGCCCCGTACTACCAAAGAACTACATCACGCGGGCAGAGTCATTCCGGCTGCCGCTGCCGGTCAGAGGCATACACGGCCGCCTGCACGCGCGAGCTCAGGCCCAGCTTGCGCAGGATGTGCTGCACATGGATCTTGACCGTGGTCTCTGCAATGGACAGCTGGCGCGCAATCTCCTTGTTGCTGGCGCCGCGGGCAATCTCGCGCAGCACATCTTCCTCGCGCGGCGAAAGCGGCGAAAGCGGCGACGTCGGCTCACCCTCCTGCGCAACGGGCTCCGGCTCGGGGGCGCCCTGCGACTGAAAGGCCGCCACCAGCTTGGCCATCATCTCGGGGCTTACCACGGGCTCGCCACGTGCGGCGCGGCGTATGGCGTCGGCAAGCAGATCCCCGTCGATGGTCTTGAGCAGGTAGCCCTGGGCCCCGTTACGCAGCGCGGCCGCCAGGTCTTGCCCGTCCTCGCTCACCGTCAGCATGATCACACGGCTTTCGGACGAGGCCTCGCGCAGGCCGGCAATGGCGTCAACGCCCAGCACGCCGGGCAGGTGGTTGTCCAGCAAGATCACATCCGGGCGCAGGGCCGGCAGCAGGCGCAGCGCCTGCGCGGCATCGCCCGCCTCGCCCACCACACGCAGGTCGGGCTGCTGCGACAGCAGCGCCACCAGCCCGCGGCGCAGCAGCGTGTGGTCATCGATCAGGAAGAGGGTGATGGGTTGGGTCATGTGGCGATGGGGTGTCGATCCGTTGTCTGTACGTTGTCTATACGTTGCCGGTCTGGCGTGCGCTCGCGCGGCGCTCAGCTAGCGGCGCCGGCAAACGCGGGCGGGCCGGACAGCCGGCTGTCGTCGCCCCGTTCAGAGGGCAGCAGCTCCAGGATCACGCGGGTGCCCCCGCCACCGGGGCTGGAGACCACCTGCAGCCGGGCGCCGATACGCTGGGCACGCTCGCGCATGATGCCCAGGCCCACATGCAGCGAATCGGGCATCACGCCCTGCGGGTCAAAGCCCGAGCCATCGTCGTGCACCTCGAAGCGCCATTGCGGATGGCGCTGCACGCGCAGCTGCACATGGCGCGCACCGGCGTGCTTGCGCACATTGGACAGCGCTTCCTGCACCACGTGAAGCACCTGGATCTGCACGTCGGGCGCCAGCGGCAGCCCCTGGCCCGACATCGAAAGCGACGTGGCCACGCCTGTCTGGTGCTCGAACTTCGACAGCGTGGAGCGCAAGGCGTCCTCGATGTCCTCGTCTTGCGTGCGGGTGCGAAAGTGCACCAGCAGCTCGCGCACGTCGGCATAGCACTCGCGCACGCCCACATCCAGCTCGGCAATGCTGCGGTCGCGCGCCTGCTCGTTGCCCTTGGCCACGGCGTCGCGCAGCAGCTGGGTCTGGATCTTGAGAAAGGCCAGCGACTGGGCAATGGAGTCGTGCAGCTCGCGTGCGATCAGGCGCCGCTCTTCGGTTACTGCGGCCTCGCGCTCCAGTGCGCTGGCGCGCAGGCTCTCCATCGCGCTGGCCAGGTGGCGCGCCATGCTCTCGAGCAGTTCGCGCAGGCCCTGGGACAGCTCCAGGGTGCTGCGGTACAGCAGCGTCACCTCGCCCAGCACCCGATGATGGACTTGCACCGGAATGCTGACCACGGTCTTGAAACCCGCCTCACGGCAATGCGGCAGGTGCAGGCCGCCCGCCAGGGCAATCGGAATGACCCGCAGGCGGGCCTGCGCCTGCGCCTGGCCGCATTCGCAGACGCCGGTGTCCAGGCACTGCTCGTGCTCGGCCAGCAACTGAGGCAGACCATCGGCGGCCAGCAAAACGTAGCGCTTGTTGGCCTCGTCGGACCAGCGCACCGCCGCCGCATCACAGCCGGCCACGCGGCGAATCTGCCGCACGAAGCCCTGGGTCAGCACCTCCAGGCTGCTCGCATCGGCCGCCAGCGCGCTCACTGCATAGAGGGCGGACAAGCGCTCGTTGCGCACCTCGATGCTGGCAGTCTTTTCGCGCACCTTGCGCTCCAGGCCCTCGTGCGAGGTCTGCAACGCGTGGGTCATGAGGTTGAAGCCTGCCGCCAGCTGGCCGAACTCGTCGTCCGACTCCACCTCCAGGCGCGTGGCCAGGTCACCCTGGCGCACGCGGGCCAGCGCCTGCTGCAGCCGCGCCACGGGGTTGAGCACCAGCAGATAGCTCAAGGCCATGAAGGTCACAGCCGAGCCGATGGCAATCGCCACCATGAACAACTGAAACAGATGCAGCATCGCCGTCCAGCGCACGATCTGCACCTCGATGGCCTCGACAAAGCCGTCTATCTCGCGCACAAAGGCGTCGCTGCGATCCAAGGTGGCTGCGGCACTGCCGGGGTGTGTGGACGCCGATTGCTGCTGCAAGGCCAGCCACTGGCGCTGAATATCGCCGTAGCGCGCGCGGGTTTCATCGCTCCAGGGCACAAACAGCGGCCGCGACGGATCACCCGTGCGCAGCAGCTCCAGCCCGGCATCAAAGCGCTGGCGCAGTTGCTCAAGCTCTTGGGCGGATTCGCTTTGCTGCGCCAGCTCCATGCGCAGCACGTTCATGCGCAGGCGGCCGGCCTCGTTCACGGCCGCGGCGCCGCCCTCCAGCTGCCAGGTGACCCACAGGGTGAAGCCGATCGACGCCAGCGCTACCAGCAGGTACACCGCGCCCATGGCGAGCAGCTTGGTGGACAGCGTGGGCTTTTTGCGCATCGCCAAAGTGTAGGCCTGCGGCGCGAAAATGCCAGCAAGGATGCCTAATCAACCCCCAGCCCTTGCGAATCAAGCGCTAGCAGCTATCAATAACGTAGCAAAAGCAGGCCACCTCGCCGTCATTCCCGCGCCGGCGGGCATCCCCGGCGGTGACCTGGCCGATCAGCCGCAGCTGCCCAGCGCGCCACACTGCGTGCAGTAGTCGCAGCCGTCCTTGCGGATCACGGCGTGCGCGCCGCATTCATGGCATTTCTTGCCGGCCATGGCGGGCGGCATGCCGGTGGGCAGTTCGGGCTCGTCCAGCGGCAGCACCTGTTGCTGCGGCGCCTGGGCGCGGCGCGCCAGGATGTTTTGCACCGCCCAGGCCATGGCCGCCACCTCGGAGTCGTGCCACAGCGGCACCTGGGTGCCGTCGGCACGCTGGTGCGTGCCCAGACGCACGGGGCCGCGATCCCAGGCCACCTTGCGCATGTCCGACAGCGCGCGCTCCAGAAAGCCACCGCGCGCGGCCAGCGACAGCAGCCGCATGCTGGAGGTGATCCACTGCTGCGATTCGCTGCTCTGGCCCACGGGCATGAAGAACTCGATGGCGCGGTCCACCGTGCCGCCGCGCCCGTCGGGCACGGGCAGGAAGGACACGATCAGGTACAGGCGCTTGTGGCCCTCCTGGGTCCAGTATTCGATCTTTTCTGCCACGGCATCCAGTCCACCCTTGGGGCGGCTTTCGATCATGATGCGCATCGGATCGATGGGCTGGGCGGGCTCGGGCGCCGGGGCGCTGCTGGCGGGCTGCGCCGCCTGCTCGGGCGCGGGTGTCACTTCCAGCACCGCACCCAGGATGCTGTTGGGCCGGTAGGTGGCCAGGCCCTTCAGGCCCGAGTGCCAGGCCTGCAGGTACAGGCCCTTGAAGTCGTCATAGGGGTAGTCCGCGGGCACGTTCACGGTCTTGGAGATCGCCGTGTCCACGAAGGGCTGCACCGCCTCCATCATGGCCACGTGGTCGGCGGCGGCCATGTCCATGGCGCTGACGAAGTACTCGGGCAGCTGGTTCACGTCGCCGCCCAGGGTCTTGTACAGGCGCCAGGCGTAGTCCTCGACCACGTACTCGCTCTTGCTGCCGTCGGCCTCGCGCTTGCGGCGCGTGTAGGTCCAGGAAAAAGGCGGCTCGATGCCGTTGGAGGCGTTGTCGGCAAACGCCAGGCTGACGGTGCCGGTGGGCGCGATGGACAGCAGGTGGCTGTTGCGGATGCCGTATTTGCGGATGGCCTTCTGGATGTCTGCGGGCAGGCGGCTGGCAAACGTACCCTTGGCCAGGTAGCCGTCGGCGTCAAACCTGGGGAACGCACCTTTTTCCTTGGCCAGCTCCACCGAGGCGCGGTAGGCCGCGTTGCGCATGCGCTCGGCGATCTGCACCGCCATGTCGCGCCCTTCCTGGCGGTCGTAGCGCTTGCACAGCATGGCCAGGGTGTTGCCCATGCCGGTAAAGCCCACGCCGATGCGGCGCTTGGCCGCGGACTCGGCCTGCTGCTGCGGCAGCGGCCAGAAGGTCACGTCCAGCACGTTGTCCAGCGCGCGCACCTGGGTGGCTACTGCCTGCTCGAAGGCGTCGAAGTCGAACGACGCCTCGCCGTGCACGCCGAAGGGGTTGCGCACGAAGCGCGTGAGGATGATGGGCCCCAGGTCGCAGCAGCCGTAGGGCGGCAGCGGCTGCTCGCCGCAGGGGTTGGTGGCCTGGATGGTCTCGGTGTAGCGCAGGTTGTTGTCGCTGTTGATCTGGTCCAGGAACAGGATGCCGGGTTCGGCAAAGTCGTAGGCCGACTTCATGATCGTGTCCCACAGCTCGCGCGCGCGCAGCTTGCGATAGACCCATTTGCCATCGCCACGCTGGTAGGCGCCCTGGGCCTGCAGCTCGGCGCCGGGCGTGGCGATATGCACCAGTTCCCAGTCGCCGTCTTGCTCCACGGCCTGCATGAAGGCGTCGGGCACGCCCACGGACACGTTGAAGTTGTTCCAGCGCCCGGGCGTGCGCTTGGCGGTAATGAAGTCCAGCACGTCCGGGTGGTCGATGCGCAGCACGCCCATCTGGGCGCCGCGGCGCGCGCCGGCGCTCTCCACCGTGGAGCAGGACTGGTCGAAAACATTGATGTAGCTGCAAGGCCCGGAGGCCATGGACGCCGTGCCCTTGACGCGCGCGCCGCGCGGGCGGATGCGCGAGAAGTCGTAGCCCACGCCGCCGCCGCGGCGCATGGTCTCGGCGGCCTCGCGCAGGGCCTCGTAGATGCCGGGAAAGCCCTCCTCGTCCACGCCCTGGATGCAGTCGCCCACGGGCTGCACGAAGCAGTTGATCAGCGTCGCCTGGATGTCGGTGCCGGCGGCGCTCATGATGCGCCCGGCGCCAATGGCGCCAGCGCGCAGGTTGTCCAGAAAACGCGCCTGGAACTGCTCGCGCAGCTCTTCGCGCTCTACCGATGCCAGGGCCCGCGCCACACGGCGAAACAGATCCTCGACATCGCTCTCGCCGTCTTTCAGGTATTTTTCCTGCAGCACGTCCAGACTGATGGGCTGTGGGGACAGGCTGGGGGCGAGGTCGGTGATTTCACGTTGCATGGAAAGAGGCTCCGGTGGAGGAATGTGACGGGCGCGTCAGAGCGCGCAAGGCGGCGATTTTCACACTGCCCGGCCAGCCCTGCCCCCAATTTCCGCCAAGACCCTGCCCCGACCATCCCCCAAGAAACAAGCCCAACCCCGCCTTTGCTTTTGTTCCGATAGCACCCCGGCCACAGGCCATGCGGTTCACCGGCTCGGGCGGCCGCGGCGCAGTGCTGCAAGCAACAGTTACCAGCGATTGCACTTGCGCTGGCGCCTACGATCGCGGTATGCACCCGCCCCTGCCGTCACTGCCGCTGCGCACTTTTCTGCTGCCTTTTTTGCGCCGTTGCCCCGGCACTGCCATGCGCCCGGCCTGGTCCGCCCGGCTGATGAATTACCTGCTGCTGGCCCTGTCCTTGGGCCTGGTGCAAGGCTGCGCCGCCCCGGGGCCGTCTGCCGATGCCGACGCCGCCTGGCTGGCCCGGCTGGAACGCTGGCCGACGGTAGATGCGCTGCTGCTGGGCGAGCAGCACGATGCCGACGCGCACCAGCGCTGGCAGCAGGGCACCGTGCGCTGGCTTGCCGACCGCGGGCGTCTGGCAGCCGTGGTGCTGGAGATGGCCGATGCCGGCGCGGGCACCGACGGTCTGCCGCAGGATGCCGACGAAGCGCAGGTACGCGCCGCGCTGCTGTGGCGCGACGAGGCCTGGCCCTGGCAGCGCTACGCCCCCGTGGTGATGGCGGCGGTAGCCGCGGGCGTGCCAGTGCGCGGCGGCAACCTGCCGCGCAGCCGCATGCGCGGCGCCATGCACGACACGGCGCTGGACACCCACCTGCCGCCCGCGGCGCTGGCGCTACAGCGCCAGGCCATTGACGACGGTCACTGCGGCCTGATACCCGCCGATCGCCTGATGCCCATGGTGCGCGTGCAGCTGGCACGCGACGCCAGCCTGGCACGCGCCGTGGTGCAGGCGCGCCAGGACGGCCGCACGGTGCTGCTGGTGGCGGGCTACGGCCACGCGCGCCGGGATGTCGGCGTGCCCACCTGGCTGCCTGCCGGATTTACGTCAAAAGTGGCTATAGCCCAGGCAGAACCAGCGTCAGAAGCTATCAAATCAGAAGCAGACCACATCCACCTGACGCCTGCCCTGCCCCCGCAGGACCATTGCGCCGCGCTGCGCGCCCGGCCGCCGGGTGCGCAGCGCTGACCGAGCACCCAGCGATCAGGCCGCTGCCTGCGCCAGCAGCAGGCGGGCAAACTCGTCAGGCGGCACGGGCCGGCTGCACAGGTAGCCCTGGTAATCGTCGCAGCCGCGCTCGCGCAAAAAGGCCAGCTGCTCAGGCGTTTCCACCCCTTCGGCCAGCACCGTCAGGCCCAGGCTGTGGCCCATGGCGATGATGGCCGCGCTGATGGCCATGTCGTCGGCGCTGCGTGGAATGTCGCGGGTGAAGCCCTGGTCGATCTTGAGCACGTCGATCGGGAACCGCTTGAGGTGGGCCAGCGACGAATAGCCGGTACCGAAGTCGTCCACCGCAATGCGCACGCCCAGCGCCTGCAGGCGCTGCAACACCTGGCGCATCTCGTCGGGCCGCTGGGCCAGCACGGATTCGGTCAGCTCCAGCTCCAGGCAATCGGACGGCAGGGCGCTGCTTTGCAGGGCCTGGGCGCAGCTTTGCAGGGCCTGGGCGCAGCAGGCAGCCACATCGGTCAGCTGAAACTGGCGCGGTGAGACGTTGACCGCGATGCGGATCCTGGGCAACCCGGCATCGCGCCACAGCCGCCCCTGGCGGCAGGCCTCTTCGATGACCCACTGGCCCAGCGGACCGATCACGCCGGAGGTCTCGGCCACGGGAATGAAGCGCGCCGGCGAGATGAGCCCCTCCGCAGGGTCCAGCCAGCGCAGCAGCGCCTCGGCACCCACGATGCGGCCGGTGGCGATGTGCACCTGCGGCTGGTAGTACAGCCGCAAATGCCCATGCACCATAGCGGTGCGCAGCCGCGACTCCAGCTCCAGGCGCTCGCGCGCGGCCTGGATCATGGACTCGTCGAAAAAGCAGTGGGCGCCGCGCCCGCGCGCCTTGGCGCCATAGACGGCGGAGTGCGCGCCCTGCAGCAGCAGCTCTGCCGACTGGGCATGTTCGGGGAACATGCAGATGCCCGCGCTGACGCCGACCACCACCTCGATGCCCTCGGGCGTCAGCCAGGGTTTGCTGGCAGCGGCGATCAGGTGCTGCGCCACTGCGGCAGCACTGTCTGCATGTCGCATGTGTCGCGCCAGCACCGCAATCTCGTCGCCCGCCAGGCGCCCCAGCAGGTCACCCGGGCGCAGGCTCTGCCCCACCTGGCGGGTGATGTGCTTGAGCACGTCGTCGCCCACGGCATGGCCGTAGCTGTCGTTCACGTCCTTGAAGCGGTCCAGATTCAGCAGCAGCAGGGCCATCTGCTCGCCGGTGGCGCGCGCCTGCTGCACCGCTTCTTCCAGCTGCTCGCCAAACCAGGCGCGGTTGTTCAGGCCCGTCAGCGGGTCGAAATGCGCCAGAAACTCCAGGCGCTGGTGCTGGGATTTTTCCTGCGATATGTCGGTGAACATGCACACGTAGTGCGTCACCACGCCGTCGGTGCCGCGCAGGGCCGACATCGACATGCGCTCGGGAAAGACCTCACCATTCTTGCGCTGGTTCCAGATCTCGCCACGCCAGTGGCCGGTGCGGCGTACTGTGTCCCACATGGCGTCATAAAACGCCTTGTCGTGCCGGCCCGACTTGAAGGCGCGCGGGTTGCGGCCGAGCAGCTCTTCCTCGGTATAGCCCAGCAACCGTGTGCCTGCCGGGTTGATGGACAGGATGCGGCTTTGCGCGTCGGTCACCACCACGCCCTCGATGGTGTTGTCCAGCACCGCCGCTGCCAGGTTCAGCCGTTGCTGGGCCTGGTGCGCTGCCGCGGCGTCTGCGCTGCGCAGGCGCAGCAGCCACCATGCCAGCACCGCAGTGACAATCACATAGACCCAGCCCTTCCAGGTTTGGTAGCGGGTGAGCAGGTGCGGGTCATCTACGAAGACCTCGATCAGCTCGTCCCCCAGCAGAACCCACGCCAGCCCCACCAAGAGATAAAGAGCCATGCCGAGCATGGGCGTGATCCGTATCCGCGTGCCTGATTTCATATCTGTCTCTTGTCTCCATTGGCAGTCGCTTTGGACTGCGACAATCGCGGCCTATGACCCATTCATACATCCTGACACTATCGTGCCCCGACCGGCTGGGGCTGGTGCACGCCGTTTCCGGCTTCCTGCTGGAGCACGGCGGCAACATCGAGGAAGCCGCTCAGTACAACGACCACGGCACCGGCCTGTTCTTCATGCGCGTGCAGTTCGCCTGCCCCGCCACCGCCGATGAGGCCGCCCTGCACAGCGCGCTGGCCACGCTGGCTGAAGGCCACGCCATGCGCTGGAGCCTGCATGCCGCCAGCACGGCCATGAAGACTGTGCTGATGGTCAGCAAAGAAGGCCACTGCCTCAACGATCTGCTGTTTCGCTGCAAGAGCGGCCTGCTGCCCATCGACATTCGCGCCATCATCAGCAACCACCGCGACTTCTATCAACTTGCGGCCAGCTACAACATCCCTTTTCACCACATCCCCGTGACTGCCGCCACCAAGGCCCAGGCCGAGGCCAGGCAGTACGAGATCATCCAGGCCGAAGGGGCCGAACTTGTGGTGCTGGCGCGCTACATGCAGGTGCTGTCCAACGACATGTGCACCAAGCTGGCAGGCCGCGCCATCAACATCCATCACAGCTTTCTGCCCAGTTTCAAGGGCGCCAAGCCCTACTACCAGGCCCATGACCGCGGCGTGAAACTGATTGGCGCCACGGCGCATTACGTGACGGCCGACCTTGACGAGGGGCCGATTATCGAGCAAGACGTCACCCGAGCGGATCACACAGACACTGTGGAAGACCTGACGGCCCGCGGCCGCGACACCGAAAGCCTGGTGCTGGCACGCGCAGTGAAGTGGCACAGCGAGCACCGCGTGCTGCTCAACGGGCACAAGACCGTCGTCTTTCGCTGACCCAGGCGCCGGGCGGGCCTCAGATCGTAAACACGCTCTTACGCATCAACCCTCTTCACGCTCGCGCACAACACCGCCTACAGTCAGCTCATGCCACAGGACGTGCCCAGCGCACCCCCCACCGAACGCACCCGGCGCCAGGCCGAAGTCGTGCAGGCCCTATCGGCCTGTGTGCCCCCGCACGCGCTGCTGTGGCAAACCGAAGACACCACCCCTTACGAATGCGACGGCCTCACCGCCTACCGCCAGCGCCCGCTGGTGGTGTGCCTGCCCGAGACTGAAGGCGAAGTGCAGGCCGTGCTGAAGACCTGCCATCGCCTGGGCGCTCCCGTGGTGGCACGCGGCGCGGGCACGGGCCTGTCGGGCGGCGCCATGCCGCACGCCATGGGCGTGACGCTGTCGCTGGCCAAGTTCAACCGCATCCTGGACCTGAACCCGGTCGCCCGCACCGCGCGCGTGCAGTGCGGCGTGCGCAACCTGGCCATCAGCGAGGCCGCCGCGCCCCACAACCTGTATTACGCGCCCGACCCCAGCAGCCAGATCGCCTGCACCATCGGCGGCAACGTGGCCGAAAACTCCGGCGGCGTGCACTGCCTGAAATACGGCCTGACGGTGCACAACGTGCTGCGCGTGCGCGGCTTCACCGCCGAGGGCGAGCCCGTCACCTTCGGCAGCGAGGCGCTGGACGCGCCCGGCTACGACCTGCTGGCCGCCGTGATCGGCAGCGAGGGCATGCTGGCCGTGGCGCTGGAGGTCACCGTCAAGCTGGTGCCCAGGCCGCAGCTGGCGCGCTGCATCATGGCCAGCTTTGACGACGTGCGCAAAGCCGGCGACGCCGTGGCCGCAGTGATCGCCGCCGGCATCATCCCGGCCGGGCTGGAGATGATGGACAAGCCCATGACCGCCGCCGTGGAGGACTTCGTCAAGGCCGGCTACGACCTGACGGCCGAGGCCATCCTGCTGTGCGAATCCGACGGCACGCCCGAAGAGGTGGAAGAAGAGATTGCCCGCATGAGTGAAGTGCTGCGCGGCGCTGGCGCCACGGCCATCTCGGTCAGCACCAGCGAGGACGAGCGCCTGCGCTTTTGGAGCGGGCGCAAGAACGCCTTTCCGGCCAGCGGCCGCATCAGCCCCGACTACATGTGCATGGACTCCACCATCCCGCGCAAGCGCCTGGCGGACATCCTGCTTGCCATCCAGGAGATGGAGAAGAAATACCAGCTGCGCTGCTGCAACGTGTTTCATGCGGGCGATGGCAACCTGCACCCGCTGATTCTGTTTGATGCCAACGACCCCGACCAGCTGCGCCGCTGCGAGCTGTTCGGCGCCGACATCCTGGAGACCAGCGTGGCCATGGGCGGCACGGTGACGGGTGAGCACGGCGTGGGCGTGGAAAAGCTCAACAGCATGTGCACCCAGTTCACCCCCGAGGAAAACGCGCAGATGTTCGCCCTGAAACACGCCTTCGATCCGGCCGGCCTGCTCAACCCCGGGAAAGCCATCCCCACGCTGCACCGGTGCGCCGAATACGGCAAGATGCTGGTGCGCGGCGGTCAACTGCACCACCCCGATCTGCCGCGTTTTTGAAACCCAGACCGGTCCCACCCATGCCCGCCACCGCCCTCAACGCCCAGGCTGACACCGCGCGCTGCCCGCTGTGCCATCAGCCCAACCAGTGCGCCATCGCCGCCGGCCGGCCCGCCCAGGAATGCTGGTGCATGCATGAAGACGTCTGTGCCCAGGCGCTGGAGCGCTTGCCACAGCAGGCGCGGGAGCCATCGTGCATCTGCCCGCACTGCGCGCGCGAACCGTCCCCCGCCCACGGCGCATCAACGCCTCCCGGGGCACCCACAGATATCATTGCCGCCCCCTGAAACCTAGCAAGTCCAACACCATGCCCACCTACCATGTCGAAATGCTGGAAGGCCGCACCGTCGAGCAAAAACGCAAACTGGTCGAAGAAATCACCCGAGTGTCGGTTGAAGTGCTGGGCGGCTCGCCCGAGTCGGTGGACGTGGTGATCACCGACGTCAAACGTGAAAACTGGGCCACCGGCGGCAAGCTCTGGCTGGATCGCCAGTAAACAGCTTCCGTACCGCAGGCAGCTCCGCCCATGTGCCAATTGCTCGGCATGAATGCCAACACCCCAACCGACGTGACTTTCAGCTTCACAGGGTTCGCGCAGCGCGCCGGCAACACCGCCGACCACACCGACGGCTGGGGCATCGCGTTCTTCGAGGGACGCGGCCTGCGCCACTTCGTGGATCATGAGCGCGCCACCGACTCGCCCGTGGCACAGCTCATCCGCAGCTATCCGATCAAGAGCCGCAACGTCATCGCCCATATCCGCAAGGCCACCCAGGGCGTGGTGAGCCTGGAAAACTGCCACCCCTTCGTGCGCGAGCTGTGGGGCCACTACTGGGTGTTTGCACACAATGGCGACCTGAAGGACTTTCGCCCGCGCCTGCACGCGCACTTCCATCCCGTAGGCACCACCGACAGCGAGCACGTGTTTTGCTGGCTCATGCAGGAGCTGTCAAAGGCCCACGCAGGCATGCCCCGCATCGAGGAGCTCACGCTCACGCTGCGCGAGCTGGCCGCACGCATAGCGCCGCAGGGCACCTTCAACTTCTTGCTTTCCAATGGGCAGGCCCTGTGGGCGCATGCCTCCACCCATCTGTATTACATCCAGCGCTGCCATCCGTTCTCGCAGGCGCAACTGTGCGACGAAGACCTGCGCGTGGACTTCTCCGCCCACACCACACCCAACGACAAAGCAGCCATTGTGGTGACTGCGCCACTCACATCCAACGAGCAATGGACCGCCTTCCAGACGGGAGAAATGCGCGTTTTCGTGGACGGCGAATGTCTATCCTGGTAACCACCACGGCAGCCTGCGACGCAACAGCGTCCCCGCATGCCAACTGCAACCCATAGCCACGACCGCTTCGTGCTGTTTGACGGTGTGCTCTGCAAAAAGCACCAAAAAAACGCCCAACTGAGAACAGTTGGGCGCTGAATTTTGGTGGCTGGGACTCTCCGAGAAGATCTCTTGAAACCCTCATGAAATATAGATTTTTTCTTTTTAAGAATCTAGAGTTGCCCCCATAGTTGCCCCCAGACTTGCCTTTTCAAGACGCAAGATTGCTCGCACCAGCCATTTCACCGGCACGTGCTTTGACCGGCCATAAACACTCCAAAGCCACCAAACCCACCAAAACTACCTGCCGTGCCAAGGCCGAGCGGCTACGGTAGGCAGTCGCCAGCCACTTCACCAGCACGCGCTTTGACCGGCCACAAACCCTCCAAAGCCACCAACCAGGGCATGACAGGCACACTCCAGCAACCCTATGGAATACTGTGATTTTGCACAGTATTCCGCCATAATCCCGCGCAGATTAAAGCCCACCGCCTCTTATAGGCCACCAAATGCCCAAACGCATCCTTGAAAAAACCGCGCTGGAAGTCTCACGGCTCAAGGCCGAAGGCTCGTACGCCGTTGGCGGTGTCAGCGGCTTGTACCTGCGCATCGAGGGCGGCTCTCGTTCCTGGGTGTTCCGGTATGTCCACCTTGGCCACCGGCGACGCATGGGCCTGGGCAGCTATCCGCTGGTAAGCCTGGCTGAAGCACGCGAGGCCGCGCGGGACGCCCTCAAAGTGCGCAACGCCGGCAAAGACCCCCTCATCGCCCGTCAGGCGGCACGCGAGGCCGCCAGGCGCGCGCATGCCCAGCGGCTGGAGTTCGACAAGGCGGCCGAGGCCTTCATCCGTGAGCACGAAAGCACCTGGCGCAACTTGAAGCACGTCCAGCAGTGGCGCAACACGCTGGCCACCTACGCATCACCCCACTTTGGCACTGTGCCCGTGTCCGACATCGACCAGGCCATGGTTCTGCGCGCGCTGTCGCCTATCTGGAAGACAAAGACCGAAACCGCCTCGCGCCTGCGCGGGCGCATCGAGCAGATATTGGACTGGGCCACTGCCCACGGCCACCGCAGCGGCCCCAACCCTGCCCGCTGGCGCGGCCAGCTGGAGCACATCCTTGCAGACCCGGACAAGGTGGCCCCGGTAAAGCACCATCCGGCCGTTCCTTTCGCCCGGCTGCCTGATGTGTACCAACAGATCGCCGCCGTGCACGGGCAAACCGCGCGCGCGCTGTGTTTCCTGATTCTGACGGCCGCTCGTTCTGGTGAAGTGCGCGGCATGGTGTGGGACGAGGTTGACCAAGACGCTGGCCTGTGGGTCATTCCCAAGGAGCGGATGAAGTCCAAGAAAGAGCACCGCGTGCCCCTGCCCCGCCAGGCGCTGGTTCTGCTGCACGCTCAGCCGCGCGAAGACTTGGTGGAATATGTTTTTCCGTCCAACCGCAAGGGGCCGCTGTCCGACATGGCGTTTACTGCCTTGATGCGCAGGCACGACCTGGGCGCCGTACCTCACGGGTTCCGCTCCACCTTCCGCGACTGGGCCGGCGAGATGACGCACCACCCGCGCGACGCGGTAGAGCTGTGCCTGGCTCATACGATCGACACGAAGACCGAGGCAGCCTACCGGCGCGCCGACATGCTGGAAAAGCGCGCGGCCATCATGCAGGAATGGGCCGACTATGCGGCTCCGCGCGCGGCCCCTGACGCATAGACATTGCCAGCAACCACCTGGCCCGCATAACGCGGTGTTGCGCACCTGTGAACAAGTGACTACACTTTTCCGCATGTACACCGTCAAGCGTTTGCCAGAGTTCACGCAATGGATCGGCTCCATGAAGGATGCCGTCACTCGTATCCGCCTGAACAAGCGGCTTGACAAGGTGCAACGTGGCTTGCTTGGCGACGTAGCCCCGGTGGGCGAAGGCGTGTTTGAGATGCGCGAATTCTTCGGCCCCGGCTGGCGCATGTACTACGTGCAGCAGGGCGATGTATTGATCGTGATGCTGGGCGGTGGTGACAAATCGACCCAGCAAGCCGATATTGCAGCGGCCATTGCGCTGGCCGAAACTTTAAAGGGGTGATTGACCATGAGCAAGAAAATCAACGTTGCCGACCTGCCAGACTTCGACATGGCAGAAGAGCTGAAAACCGAAGAGGACATTGCCATCTACCTCACGCTGGTGCTGGAAGAAAACGACCCGGCAGAACTGGTGCACGCCTTGAAAACGGTAGCCCGCTCCCGCGGCATGACCGAAGTGGCCCGCGCCAGCGGCGTGACCCGCGAGGCGCTGTACAAAGCGCTGCGCCCTACCTCGCATCCGCGCTTTGACACCATCATGAAGGTGATCAACTCCTTTGGCCTGAAACTCAGCGTGCAACCCGCCGCGCACGGCTGATCGCATCACTGCGCGCCGGCATCTCCACCTGCGCCACCGCCCCACGCCTTAGGGCACCCCTGCAGCCACTGCGCTACCTCGGCCACCAGCCAAAACAGCTTCGCCCCCATCTTGCGCGGGTGCGGAAAGCCGCGCTGCTCGATCAGTGCGCGCAGGGTGTTCTCTGCCACGTCCAGCTCCTCCAGCAGCTGGGCCTTGGTGAAAATCAGCTTTTCCATGAGCAGTTCCCCCTCACGCCGCCTGCAAATGCTGCGGCCACTGCAGCGGCGCAATGGCATCAGGCCGGATGCGTCCGGCCGTGATGTCATCGGCCAGGGCGCGCGCGCCGGGCATCGCCCGCATGGCCAAGGCTGTGTTGTCCATCATCACCTCGGCCGACACCTCCACCGTGGCTAGTACGCGGCGCGCTGCGGCATGCCCCGCATGAAAATTTACTCAACACCGTGCTGTGTGCCGCAGCTTGTGAATCTGCCCCGGCGTCATCAGATCACCTGCCCCCAGCACGCCCAGATCCAGCTCGCCCAATGCCTCCACCTGTGGCGGCGCGCTCCATTCCGGCTGCTGAGTGGCCATGGTCACCAACTCCTCCCAGATGAAGGCCATGCGCTCCCTGACCAGCTCAGCAGCAGCTTGCGGGCTGAACGCCGGACGGCCCAACGAGTCCTCTGCCCTGCTGCCATACATCGGCACGTGGGCGACCAAGGCCATTGCACGCGCGATGGTGGCGCCTGCCTCCTGTAAAGCTTCGTAGGCTTTTACCCGCGTGTGTGCAGCATAAGCACGCCTGTGGGTGTTGACGTAGCTACGGTATTCGCCGCTGGCGTTGACAAGGTGGTCGGTCAGTTCCTGGGCACATCGTGCCAGCGCGGCGCGCGTGGCGTCGGCAATGTCCTGTGCAGCGTTCTTAACCGACAGCGCAGCACGTACCGCTTCATTGCGCTCATAGCCTGCGGCCTCAAACTCACGCTGAAAATCTACATTGGCCTACGCTTGCGCGTTCTCGGCGGCCTGGAGCTTGCCCGTCAGTTCGGTTTGCCGGGCTTTCGTCTTGGCGTATTGCGCGCCCGCGCCCTGTTGATACGCCTCGCGCGCATTGGCCAACGCGGCAAGGGCCTCGTGCAGTTCGTCTTGGGCCTCGCCCAGTTGTTTTGTGATGTGGCTATGCATGGTGGCCTCTCTTTCAGCAATCAGCCTTCACGGTGGCAGCATCGCCGACCTGCCCTTGTGCCGTGCCGGCCTGGGTGAACTGCCGGCGCATGGCCGCCGTGTCGGCGCCGTGGAAGGCACCCGTGATGCGGTACAGCTCCTGGCGTGCGCGGTCGTATTGCAACATCGCCGCGTCCAGTTGGGTGCGTGCCGCGTTGAATGCCTGTTGGGCTTGTGCTTCGGTCATGGTTTGATCCTCGGGACGGTGGTTAAAAAATCAGATAGGCGCTGCGGGGCATGTGCTGCACAGGCGTGGCCGCTGGCGGCGCGGGCTTTGGCGCCAGACCGGCGCTTTCTAAGTGTTTGCGCGCCACCTGGCGCGCGGCCGGGGTGAGCTTGTCCAGCATGGCGGGCAGCGCATCGCGCAGCGCCTGGGCTGTGCCCTGCTCGGCCTCCAGCACCTGAACGCGGGCGCGCAGTGCAACCGCGTCATGCGTGGCCTTTTCAAGCAGCACCTTCAGGTGCTGCACCTGTTGCAGCAAGTCCTTCTCGCTGTGAGTGGATGGCGTCAAGGCGCGCAGCGCGGCCATTTCCTGCCGCCGTTTCTCGCGGTGGCGACGCTGGCGTTGCGCACCCGTGAGAGGCGCGTTTTGCGGTGTCGATAGCGCTGCGCGTTGCATGTCCCTATGGTGCGCAGTGGACAACCCACACGCCAGCGCTGCGCGTTGTGGCAACCTCAGCCACAACAACACGCGTGCCCACCCGTTTTTTCAGTAAGGCAGTGCGCAAAACAGATGGCAACGCGCCGGCAGATCCTTCGCGGGCGTGTACCAGCGCGGCACGCCTGGCAACCGGCCCTGCGCCGCCATGGCGCAATTGCCCTTGGTTTGCAGGTGGTAGCAGTCGCGGCAACAGCGCCGATCGTCGGCAAGTACATCGGCGCCGTTTGGCGCCAGCAAGGCCAGCAGCTCGTGCTTGTGATGGGCAATGGCCGCACGCAGCTCCGCATCCAGCGCCGATGCGGGCCGCACATGCAAGGCACCATCAGGCGCAACGGCCAGGTGCAGCGCCAAGCGCCGCAGGTAGGCCAGCAGTTCGGTGGCAGAGAGGTGACGCATGGCATTCACTCAAAACGTGGCGACGTCTTCAACCATGTCCGCTGCATCGGCGGCAGCTTCAACCGCAGGGCTTTCCTCGCGCGTGGCGTAAACCGCCCAATGCAGCAAGCCAGCGCGGTGGCCGATACGCACAAAGCGTTTTCCGTCAACGATGCGCCCTTGCATGCGCTCAATCCACCGACCAAGCATGCGCGAGTTGATCTTGCCGGCCTGCCCAGCAACGTCATCCAGGGCCATGGATAGCAGCGCGTCAGTGCCGCACCGCTGGATAGCGGCGCCCACGGTGGTTTGATGGCTGCCGAAGGCCGCATACCACGCCTCCATCATTGCGCGCAGCTTGGTGGTTTCGGGGTCTTGCTCAAATGCACGCTTGGCGGCCTCCATGGGGTCGGCCAGATCGGGAAGGATGGCGTCCTGCGCCATATCCACATGGTGCGCCAGCCAGCAAATGGGCTGGCGCACCAGGTCATCCCAGTGTTCAAAGCTGGCCGTGCGGCCACTGGCCATCTTGGGCCGGCCTGCCGCGATGTAGGCGCGCACGATGGTCAGCGCCGCCACAACATAGGCCAGCCGGTCAGTCTGCACCATCTGGGCAGGGTCAAAGCTGAAATCCCGCGTGTAGGGCGTCTCGCTTTGCGCGTCGATCCGGGCCGTCAGCACGCGGCGGCAAGTGTCGCTTGTCATGCGCAGGTTGTTGCCCGTAGCGATGAATAACGCACGGTTGGGCAGCGTCACGGTTTCGCTACTGCCCAGTACGCGATCCGCAAAGGTGGGAGCGGTCAAAAAGGCATCGAGCGATGCGGATCCCAGCGGCTCGCGCACGTTGTCCCACAGCACCACGCGCTGGCCCTCACGCAGCACGGCAAACAGCCGCTTGCGGGTTTCTTCGTCAGTGTCTGCGGGCGGCAGGATGGAAGGCTCGGCGCCCGTGGCCAGGATGCCAATGCAGCGCGCCAGCAGTGTTTTTCCGCTGCCCGCTGCTGGCGCATCAAAGCCCACACCTGGCGCTGTGGGCAGGCTGGCGCGCAGCGCAGCGGACAGCAAGCCATGAAGCACCACGCCATTGGCAACGGAATCCACCAGCGGGAACTGGGCCAACGGCGCCCACAGAAAGCGCAGCGCCTGCAACGCGTCTTGCACGCCAGGCGACTGCGGCACACGCGGCGGGTTGGGGTGTTCGCAGTAGTACAGCAGGCCCGATTGTTCATCGTGCCCCGGCCGGTCCAAGATGGTTCCATCCATGCGCAGTGTGGGCGCAGTCACCACGGCCACCAGCTTTTTGAAGCCACGCTCGCCATGCTTGGCCAGGATGGCGCGCGCAACGCTCAACGGTGCATCCTCGGGGCATTCCTCTGTGGTGTCGTCGCCGTCCACCTTGCGGCGGCTGCGCACAGAATAGAACTCGCACACGCGGCCCATGTGGTCGGTCAACCAGTCGGGCGTGACGGCACGGGCCTTGCCGTCGCTCACATAGGCAACGGCGCCCTCGCCATAGTCAAACAGTTCACCGCGCTCTTGCAGCACCGATAGCACGGCATCGGTGGTGGCCACGCGCATGCCGCGTCCCAGTTGAATGCGCGCACTCTGGCGCAGCAGCTCAAAGCGCATGCCACCGTGGCGGTGCGTGTACAGATATGGGCGCTGGCCGCTTTTAAGGTTGACCACCGCCACGCGGGTGTCGTTGTCAGGATCTAACGGGTCGGCAAACTGGGCGTTATGCCAGCGGTCGGGGCGATCCAGAATGTCGCCCACTGCCACGGTCTTGCCCAACTCGGACGTCAGCACAAAGTCACCCATCAACACGCGCTGCGCGCTGGCACGTTGCAGTACGTCACGGGCCTTTTCCAGCGGAATGCCCCGGCGCTTGGCCAGTGCCGGCGCCTGCTGCTGTGCCCAACGCTCGCGCTGCGCGGCGCATTGCCCCGCCAGGTTGGCGCGCTGGGTTTTCTTGAGGGCCTGGGCCTGCTTGTGCGTGTCGGCATCGTGCGGAATCAGCGCCAGATCAAACAGTGCCAGGGGGTCGCCAAAGATGCGCGGCGCGGCATGCGGGCGTTGCAGGCCATGCAACAGCACGGGCGGCGCGCAAAAGTCCAGGCGCTCAGGCTGCCACACACTGCCGTCGATGATGGTGCGCTCCAACGCCTGGCCAGCGCGGCCCACCTCAAACCAGCCCAGCAGCCCACAGCAGTTGCATCAGGGCACGGCCGGCCTCGGGAATGCGGGACGCATCGCGAACCGGAATGTAGAGCCGGTGGCGCGTGAGGGCCGACAACTCGCGCCCGCCAGGCGCGCGCACACCGGCCGAGCAGCTCGGGCGCCACAGCATGGGCGCGCCGACCAGCGCGGGGCAGGCGTCGATCAGGCGCTGGCGAAATGCGTCGGCGCTCAGTTCACCATCGGGCGTGCCGTCATGGTCCAACATCAGCACGCCGGGGCCTGCGGGGTAGGCAAAGTGCCGCCGCGTGCGGGATATGGCATCGGGCTGGCCCTGCGCGTCGCGCTCCGGCACGATGGTGGCTTGCACGCGGTCACACACCCCCCAGCTAACGGCCTGTGCAGGGCTCAGGTTTTCCAACACATCGGCCAGCGCTTGCAAGCCCTGCACAGTCGCCCGCTGGGCCGTGCCGCGCATCATGTTGGCCGCGCTTTCCTTGGCCATGGAGCCATCGGCCGCGAGTGACAGCACCTTTGTCAGCCGGTCGGGCACAGTGGAAGTAAACACCGTGAAGTGCAGTGCGCCGGGCTCCGGGGGGGGTGTTTGCCGCGCTCGTGTTTGTGGCGACGGCCTTGTGTGTTGTCATCGTGGGGTTCTCGTTTTTTCTACAAACTGCGGGGCATCGGTAAGGGTTCGGCCGGCGCTTCGACGGCACAAGTCATGAGCGTGAACACCTCCAGGCCGCAGGCCGTAGCCTTGCGCGCCAGTTGCGCGGCCGGGGCGTGCTGCGCGGGGTCATCCGCGTTCACAAAAACATAGAGGCAGGCTGTGCGCCTGGGCCAGCGCACATGCGCCAGGGCGGCGGCGTCGGGCACCGCCCACACAGGAATGCGGCAGGCATGCCCCATGCGCAGCGCGGGCACCACGCCCACGGCAATGCCCAGCGTTGCGCCACGCTGAGCCACTGGCACCAGGCGCAGCGCTGCACAGCGTGAAGGGCCATCCTTGCCGGTGAGCTTGATGGGCGCGGGCACGTGGGCCAGCGCACCATCTGGCGTCAGGTAAATGCGTTGCAGCGCCACGGTATGGGGCACAGGCGGCGCGGTTAGCCCGTGGGGGTGCGTATCCAGTTCAAGCGCTGCCAGCAGCGCAGGGAAGCGCCCGATGCACTCGCCAGGGCCACCCTGTTGGGGGCGCCAGTAATCGAGGGCCGGGTGCATGCGCAGGGCATTGGGCCATGCAGCGCCCTTACCGCCGGGCGGTAATGCGCCGCTGCGCCGCAAGAACATATCCGCAGCATCCCCTGCGACAATCAGCCGCGCCTGCGCCCATACGGCCGCGATGCGGGCGCGGTTGACCTCGTAGGCGTGGCGCGGGTCGGTAGTGGCAGTGCGTGCGGCAGTGGTCATTGCTTGCCCCCGGCCTGGCCCTGCTCGGCATTGACCTGCTCTTGCATACATTCCGTGACATACCGGGCGCGGGCAGCTGCCGACAGCAGGGCCATGCCCATGCGTTCGGCCTTGACGGCGTTCAGCACAAACGAGGCATGCATCCCAGGCGCCTGGGCGTAAATCACCACATCGCACGCGCCCGGCGACTCACGCATGCTGTCCGCCCTTGTCTCTACCGACAGCAGGGCCCGGCGTATGCCTGCATCGGTGTCCATGGTTTCCACCACGTCATGCAGCGCCAGGTATTGGCCGTTCTCATCAAACAGCGGGCGCGCGCGCGGCTTGCGGCTCATGGCTGCCCCCTTGTGGTCGTGGTGCGTGCCAACGCGGCATAGAGGGCATCTAGCTGCTCATCCATGGCCACGGTGCGCGCGGCCATGGCGTCGATCACCAGACTGATGGCGGCGCTCAGGTCTTCGCCCGACAGCGTATCGGTGGAGCTGGGGACCATGCAGGCAATGGCGCCAAACGCGAGTTGCGCAGTCCGCAGGTGGCACACAAAGTCACGGGCATCAAACGCCACGCTTCTGGCCGTGTCGCCCATCGGCCTATCAGCCACACCCTTGGACGCGGCTTCGATCATTTCTTCAAGGCTGTCAATGCGTGTGGCCATGGCATCGTTGTGCAGGTGCAGCAGTTCTCCCAGCGCCTCCATGGAGATCATGGCGCCGGGGTCGGACAGGACTGCCGCCATCGCCGCAACAGCCCGGCAGGCGCTCAGTACGGTGCGCAGGGATTCCGTTTCGTCCTGGGCTTGCAGCGCCAGTTGAGACGCCTTGGCAGCGGCCGGGCATGCAGTGTCCGTATTGCGGCGCAGCAAGTAGCCATCCTGGCCATACAGCGCAATCTGGTCAAAGACGTCTTCGGCCTCGGCTGTAGACGGGAATGCAGGATCCGCACCTAAGGGCACCAAAAAGCCCTGCCCATTCACTACCACCTGCCTGAAGGTGGGATTGGCCTTGGGCGCCGGCACGTTATCGCGCCCCTTCAGGCAAGGCTTCGCCTGCGCTGCCACACGGGCAGCGTTGTTGGTCATCGTTTGCATGGGTTACTCCCCTTGTTGGGTTTGTTGGGCCTTGGCTTGCTGCGCAAGGCTCAGTTCGAGTCGCAGGACAATTTCGGCGTTCAGGCTGCGCCGGTTGTCTATAGCCTGGTGTTGAAGCCAGACCTTCAGCTCATTTGGCAGTCGAAGCTGTGTAGTAGGTAGAGAACGGATTGCAGTCATCACAAGTCACCTTAGAAGTTAAACCACCGTGGTTCATTTAATGAATTAAACCACGGTGATCCATTGCGCGCAATAAACCATATGAACCACTGTGGTTTACACTTGCAGCATGAGTCGTGATGATCCCCAAATGAAGATACGATTGCCCGCCGAATTGAAGGCGTGCATTGAGGCTGCTGCTGCAACGAACAGACGCACGCTGAATGCAGAAATCGTTGCGCGGCTCGTGGAATCGTTTGAGCCCAGTTTCCGCAGCAGATTCGATTGGCGTGACCCTGCCGCGGAGACGCATGCGCGGCTGATTGCGCTTGATGGGCCGGCGGCTGTAGAGCATGCGCTGATCTCCATGAAGGAACAAATGGATGCGCTTCAGCACGTGGCGAGAGAATTGCCTTCGCTTGCGGACGAAATACGGCGCATATTGGCCTCCTCTGAGGTCGAGTCGAAAAAAACGGAGTAGGCCAAGCCCTGACGCCTCAGCGTTACGGCAGGCTTCAACGCGCCCGCATATGGCGATCCTCCTCGTGCGTCTGCAACGCAGCTAGCAACCGCACCGCAGGCCCGCTTTCGTCCTCAGACATAGACGGGTGCTGCGCGATGGCGCTGCGCGTTACCTCGGCGATGGGCAAATAGATAGCCGGGTTCGGCTTGGCTGACGGGGACAAAGTGCGCGTGACCGCCACGTGAACGACGAAACTATGGCCACAAGCCGGGTTGCGGCATTCGTAGCTTGCGCGGCGCACCAGCGGCGTTATTTCGCGGCTACCCCGAATGGATGCAGGCGTCTTGCAGTGTGGGCAGAGGCAGTGCAAGGCCATGTTGTGTCTGGGCAGCGGCTTCTTACGCATGCAGCAGCTCCACCGGGCCGGCGCAGGGAATGCGAACATCAGGGTCGGGTATGCCTGATGGCTTGATGGTGCGTAGAACCTCTGTTTGCACCTCGAAGGTGTGACCACATTCGACGTCTGAGCACTGCATTCGCACATCGCATTGCAGGTTGGATACGAGTTGCACTGAGCGCGTGAAGGACGCAGCCCTGCAGTGGGGACAGGGGAAGTACAGGCCAGTGATCCTCATGGCTGCACCTTCACAGCGTTCCGGCGCTGTGGCTTGATGGGCACGGGCGCCGTGGCCAGCGGGCGCGCGTCAATCCAGGCGTCAACCTCCGATTCGCGCCAGGCCACGCAGGCGCCGTGCAGTTGCACGGGGTTGGGGAATGCGTCGCCCTTCACCTTGGCGTACACCGTGCTGCGGCCTAGCCCGGTGAGGTAGCACACATCGTCAATGCGCAGGAGGCGTTCACGGTAGCGCCGCTCCAGCGGGGGCGCGGGTTCGGCGGCATTTATGGCAGGTGGCGGAATGTTTTTTGGCATGTCCCTATGGTCTTGTGGGGACTGCCGAAAGCCAAGAAAACCTCGTTGTGGCTACGCCAGCCACAATGCACGCCGCCAAGGGCACGGCCCATAAGGCTCACACACCATGGGCATGAACACACTGCGCGCACAGGGAAAGCGCCCGCGATCAAACGGAGACGGGCGGTGCTGGGGCGGGTGGGCGCTGCCTGTCAGTGCGGCGGCAACGGCGGCAGGCAGACGGCCTTGCGCGTGCGGCGCACTAGGCGATCTATTTCCTCAAGATCCTGCGCTGAAATGGTTTCCTGCGGCTCAGCCTTCACACCGAACACCCAGCTGGCGATAGCGCCGCCAAGGGCGGCGCCAAAGTAGATGCACATGAGCACCGCCCCCAACATCACGATGAAAGCCACGGCCACCACAGTAAGAATGATGAAGGTTGTCATGCGCCTGCCCTGATTTTTGAACGGGAGATTCCGAGCTTGCAGTTTGTGGCCTGTTACCGCGCCGCGCGCTGCAACCGGCCGGACACGATGTCTGCGCGAAGCAGGTCATTAACGCGGGTCTGCCAGCCGCGCCCCGTGGCCTTGAGGGCTTCCAGAACGTCATGGTCCAGCCGAAGCGTTACCTGGTCTTTGGTCTGCGCAGCAACGCTACCGCGCGGCCTGCCACGGCCGCGCAGCGTCATCAACTGGTTATATACCTCTGTGGGCAGCACTTCTGAGGCTGGGCGGGCGTTCTTGAAAAATTCCTCTGTCAGCTCAGGGTTGTCGGGGTCTGCGGCAATGCCGGCGTTGATGGCCGCATCTTCGGCTGCCGTGGGCAGGATCAGGCCCAGGTTTTTAGTTCGCTTGGTCATACCTCTTCCCTTCATGCGCATGAGCCCTGCATACGCTGGTCTCGCGCAGGTTGAGGACCATCACATACACGAGATCGCCAATCAGGCCAACCGCTGCGAACCGGGTTCCGCCGCAGGCGTGCCGGTTGTCCACTGCGACAAGCGCCGTTCCCGATCGAAATCATTGGCTGCTGTGAAGAACACCCCATGTTTTGCCACGTTGGCAGCTTGCTTGGCCGGGTCATATGTGTCGCGCACCGAATAAATTGTCGTGTCAATTTATTCATGTGACAACTGCTATGCGCATTCCGTAGACGCCCTACTTTGGTGGGTTTGGTGGCTTTGGAGGGTTTGTGACGGGTCAAAGCGCATGCCGGTGAAATGGCCGGCGCCGGCCCGCCGCAACCGCCCGGTCTGGGCACGGTTGGTGGGTTTGGTGGCTTTGGAGGGTTTGTGGCCGGTCAAAGCGCGCGCCGGTGAACAGCAGGCGACGCGCCCTGAAAAACACGAACAAAACCGGCAGAACCCTTTATGGAGCAATCGCTAGCAGCTATCACTTTTGAACAACCGTGGAAACGAATTCAAACTAGAGATACTTCCGAATCACTCCCTACAAACCCACCAAACCAACCATGTCGGAACATCTTTGTAGGGTTTGTAGGGTTTTCATTCCAAGTATTTCAAATTTAAAAAAAGGCAGTCCCTCCCGTTACGTCACGGGCTTTCGAGGCATGTGCCCAACAGCGCGACAAATGCCGACGTTTCCCGACAGTGAAACCGCCCGCAAGATGCCCCGCAAGGCCGCGCCAGGCTGTTGTTTCAGCTCCATAGGGGGGCCGACAGAAACATCTCATTAAGCGAAGAGGGCAGGTCCGGGGGATCGCGCGCGCCGTGGGGTTACATGGCCTTCAGCCGGGTAGACAGGGTGCACCAGGCAGGCCGCTGCTGGCCTGCGCGGGCGTGGGCGGTGTGCCGGGGTAGTCATGCTGGCGGCTGCACCTGCGGGCTGCTGCAGCCGCAGACGCGCCCCGCTGCCCTCCGGGCCTGCGCGGGCATGGGTGGCTGTCGGGGTGAGGCCCCGCGCGCTCAAGCAGCGGCGGGCGCGACGCCTTGTCGGCCTGGCGTGGGCGCGACAGCCTGGGCACCTGCGCGCAGTTCGTCAAGGTAGTCGGCCCAGCGCTGCATCATGTCCACGCGCTCCGCGATGAACTCCGTCCGGTTATAGGCGCGGCCCAGGCTGTCCTTCACGGCGTGCGCGAGCTGCGCCTCCACCACCGACTCTGCCACGCCCAACCGCTCCACCAGCATGGTGCGCGCCGTGGCCCGGAACCCGTGGCCCGTCACCTCCTCGGCACTGAAGCCCATCGAGCGCAGCGCGACATTGATGGCGGCATCGCTCATGGGGCGTTCATGGGCGCGCTCACCACGGAACACCATGGCACCCCGCCCCGTGATGGGGTGCAACTCCTGAAAGATGGCGACGGCTTGACGTGACAGCGGCACAAGATGCGGCTTGCCATACAGCTTGCCCACTTTCTCCCGCTTCATGCGCGCGGCCGGGATCGTCCACAAGGCTTGCTCAAGATCCAGCTCTGACCACTCACCCCGCCGCAGCTCGCCAGGGCGCAGCAGCAACATGGGTAACAACCGCAGGGCAGCTTGCACCACGGGCGTGCCGCGGTAGGAGTAAATAGCGCGCAACAACTCGCCCAGCCGCTCAGGCGACGTGATGGCCGCGAAGTGCTTGACCATGGGCCGGCGCAGTGCGTCTTTCAGGTCGCGCGCCGGATTACTCTCGATGCGCCCAGTGGCCACGGCAAACCGGAATACCTGGCCGCAGTTTTCCAGCGCCCGGTGCGCCGTCTCCACCACGCCCCTGCCCTCGATGCGTCGCAGCACCTCCAGCACCATCGGCGGCGTGAGGGTGTCGATGGCCTTGTCCCCCAGCCACGGGAATACGTCCACCTCCAGCCGCCGCATGATCTTCTCGCCATAGGAAGGCGACCAATCTCCCTTGCGGGTCTGGTACCACTCGCGCGCGATGTGTTCAAAGCTGTCTTGTGCCGGCAAGCCAGCGGCAGCGCGCTTTGCGTGCGCATCGTCTACCTGGGCCTGCGCCTTCGCAGCCTTGCGCAAGTCGCTGGGGTCAATCCCCTGGGCTATCAGGGCTCGGGCCTCGTCTCGCTTTTCCCGCGCGGCTTTCAAGCCGGTCTCCGGGTAGGTTCCCAGCGACAGGCGCTTTTCTACGCCGGCGATCCGGTATTTGAGCCGCCACCACTTGCCACCGCTGGGGGCAACTTCGAGGTACATGCCCAGCCCGTCGGTGAATCTACGGGTCTTGGGGCCAGGCAAAGCGCGGCGAATGGCGGTGTCTGTCAGAGGCATTGGGGGCAACTTTTGGGGGCACGTGTCTCGAATCTAGCAGTTGCCCCCAAAGTTGCCCCCAAAATTGGCTGGCTTGGCATGGATGCCTATGGACACCCATAGACAACAAAAAAGCCCTAAGCAGTTGATTTACTTAGGGCTTTTGCTTCCGCTTAGACGTCTATGGACGCCTGTGGATATGTGATTGGTGGCCTGGGACGGAATCGAACCGCCGACACAAGGATTTTCAATCCCCGAATAATCATATTTGGCAGTGTTGATTTTCGCTGATAGAATCAATATAAATCAACATGTTAGGCCAGTTGCACTGGACAAGTTAACAGCCCGAGCGTTGATTGATATTCCCAAAAATAGGGGGTTTTTGGCTACACCGTGGCTACACCGTGGCTACACGGACTGGCTGTGTAGCCAACCCCCGACCGGAGCATCAACATGGCACGCCCGAAAAAATCCGAAGCGCCCGACACATCCCAGGCCATCGAACTGACAGCCGGGGCAATCGAGCGCCTGACCTGCCGCACCGACATCAAGACGCAGGCTTTCTTGCGTGACGTCAAAGCACCCGGCCTGCGCGTGCGCGTGACCAACACGGGTGCGAAGTCGTTTGTGTTTGAAGCCAAGTTGAATCGGCAGACTTTCCGCCGCACTATCGGGGACGTGCGCGCCTGGACTATCGAGCAGGCCCGCGCGGAAGCCCGCCGCCTTGCTGTGGTGCTGGATAACGGACAAGACCCACGGGAAATTGAGCGCCAGCAGCAGGCCGAACGCGAAGCCGCCAAGGCCGCCGCTGCTGCCTTGGCTGTGACCGTGGGCGAAGCATGGCAACGCTACCTTGAACAGCGCCGCCCGTTCTGGGGCGAACTGAACTACCGCGACCATTTGAAGATGACACAAGCCGGTGGCGAGCAACGAAAGCGCCTGCCCGGCATCAAGACCATGCCGGGGCCGCTGGCCGAGTTAATGCCGCTGCGACTGGCAGACCTGACAGCGCCCGTCATCGAAGCTTGGGCCGCACGCGAGGCCAAGACCCGTCCCGCCCGCGTACGTTTGGCGCTGCGACTGCTGAAAGCGTTCTTGCGCTGGGCAGCGACTGAGCCCGACTTGCAGGGGAATGCTGACCCTACCGCAGCAAGCGCCAAAAGAGCCCGTGAGGTGGCAGGCAAAGCCAAGCCCAAAAACGATTACCTGCAACGCGAGCAACTGCCCGCATGGTTCACCCATGTTCGCCAGATACAGAACCCGGTAATTGCCGCCTACCTGCAATGCCTGCTGCTGACTGGTGCCCGCCGCGAAGAACTGGCCGAATTGAAGTGGGAGGATGTCAATTTTCAGTGGCGTGGCATGGAACTGAAAGACAAGATAGAAGGCCGCCGCGCCGTGCCCCTGACGCCCTACGTTGCGCACCTGCTGGCCGCCCTGCCGCGCCGCAATGAGTGGGTTTTTTCGAGCACTGGCAGCAAGTCCGGCAGGCTGACAGAACCCAGCATTGCACATCGCCAAGCCTGCGCCGCCGCTGGGCTGGAACTGACCTTACACGGGCTGCGCCGTTCCTTCGCCAGTTTGTGCGAGTGGCTTGATATACCCGGTGGAATCAGCGCGCAGATTCAAGGCCATGCGCCCCAGGGTGTGCGCGAACAGAACTACATCCGCCGCCCGCTTGACCTGCTGCGCGTGCACCACGAAAAGATTGAGGCGTGGATATTGGAACAGGCCGGTGTGCAGTTTGACCCCAAGGCCGAACCGGGCAAACTGCGCGCCGTAAGCGCATAACGGTACGCTTTAAGATACCATGACAGAAATCAGAATCTACACCGACAGCGACGGGCAAGCGCCGTTTGTGCAATGGCTTGATGCACTGACCGACCGCATGGCCCGCGCCAAAATCCGCGCCCGCCTGGCTCGGGTAGAGGCCGGGAACATGGGCGATTGCAAGCCCCTGCGCGATGGCGTGCAAGAGCTGCGCATAGACCACGGGCCAGGTTATCGCGTGTATCTGAGCAGGCAGGGCGCTGTGCTGGTGCTGCTGCTGTGTGGCAGCGACAAGCGCGACCAAGACCGCGAAATTACCCGCGCCATTGGCTATCTGAACGACTGGAAGGAAAGAGGCAGGCCATGAATGCACCACGCGACACAAGTTATGCAGCCGTCCTAGAGCAGGCTCTAACCGACCCTGCCGAGGCCGCAGCCTACATTGAGGCCGCTATCGAGCTGGAAGACCCAGCCGCGCTGCTGGTGGCGCTGCGCCACGTTGCCAAGGCGCACGGCATGGCCGAGGTTGCGCGCCGTGCTGATGTGGGGGAGAAGTCCCTGTTCCGCGCATTGAGTGAGAACGGCAACCCGACGATTGCCACGCTGCACAAGGTATTGCATGCCGTGGGTCTGCGCCTGAGTGTGACGCCGGAACACGCGTGACGGTTTTCACCCCAGCAAGCCGACATTACCGCAGCCTTTGCGAACTGGCACGACTGGCAACAGTGAAGGAAACCGACATGACCACAAAGAAGCAATCCGCAAGCCGCCCACACGATGCCGCCGTGGTGGAACTGCTGGAAGCAGACCCAGACTTCGCCGATGCGTATTTGGCCGCTGCCGTGGAAGAAGCCGTCAAGCCCGGTGGGCAAGCTGCACTGGTGGCAGCCCTGCGCCATGCGGCCGAAGCGCAAGGCATGGCCGCCGTGGCAGAACGTGCGGGCATACCGCGTGAAAGCCTTTGCCGTGCGCTGGGGCCAAAAGGCAACCCCACCGTTAAAACGCTACTAGCCGTGCTGGGGACTGCTGGCCTGCATTTGGCTGTGACGCGACAGGACAGTGCACGCGCCTGAGTCCATGAAAACGCTCAAAAACTTGAAGGCCGAACTACTGGCAGACCCAAGCATCCGCGCTGCCTACGATGCCCAGGCCGAAGAATTTGCAATGGCCCGCGAACTGATTGCCGCACGCACCAAAGCCGGACTGACGCAAGCCGATGTAGCTGAGCGCATGGGCACCACGCAAAGCACCGTTGCCCGCCTGGAGGGTGGCAAAGCCGCGCCATCCCTGCGCAGCCTGCAACGCTATGCCCAAGCCGTGGGCTGCCGCGCCGTGGTGCACTTGGAGCACGCCTAAACCGTTGCACCCCGGCTATGCAGGGCACCACGCCTACTGAGAAATGCTGAAACTCAATCCTTCTCTCGGGCCGAAGCAGACACCTATCAAGTGATGCACACACGGATGGCTCAGTGTGAAGCGCTTCGCGCTTTACCAGGCTGTCGGCAGTCAAGCCGTAGTGTCCTTTGCGCGCGCCTACGTGACATCGTTACGCAGAACTCAACAATCTGATATTATTTAATCGTCATTTATCAATAATGACATAGCCAGCGCGCAGGAGTGCGCTTCTCTCAACCGAGGGGAGCTCTATTGCGCGCTTTGCTTTTGGTGCGGTGGTCTCCCTGTTGTCACAGAGGCCACTTACATGCATTCCGACACCGGACGCATTCCTTCCGAGTACAGCGCAGAAGACATCAGCGCTGCAATGCGCATTGCGCAATTCCCGCCGCTGGAGCAAGAGACTCGCCCCGCAGTGGGCACTGCCGCCGCTGCTTTCTATCTCACCCGCCGCCCGCAGACACTCAGAGCGTGGGCTTGCCTTGAGAACGGACCACTCCGCCCTGTCCGCGTGAACGGCCGGCTTCTTTGGAAAGTGGCCGAAATTCGCGCCTTGTTGGGGGTGGCTTAAAGATGACCGCCGCCATCAACCGCCTGCTGCTGGCGCTTTGGTGTGCCACGCCTTCCCGCTGGTTCCAACGTGGGAGGGCTGCCAAGTGAAAAAGCTGCCAAAGAAAAAGCCCCAGACCGTTGCAGCGGACAAGGGGCCTTCCAAAGTTCACACGCCGAAATTTTCTGGCACTGACAACCCGCGTCACTTGCGTGTCATTGCTGCCTTGCTGCGCCGCCCGATGCCCCGCGAGAGTCTGGATAGGGAGGCCGGATGCAGCAACGGGCCGGAACTCGTAGCAGAGCTTCGCCGCCGTGGTCTGGAACTGCCGTGCAAGCGCATCCATCGCGTTGACCGCGACGGCTTCATTTGCCGCCCGGGCGTCTATTTTCTGACCGAAGGCGACCGCCGCAAGGTTCATCGCTGGCTCGCCACCCGCAGCCTGAACTTGTAGGGCATGCACAGCCATGCTGCCGGCGCTGCAATACTTCGCTGACAGCCTCCCGAACCGCCCCTGCTGCACCAATGACCCGCATATGGGCCAGACGGTGCGCGGGCGCACGGAAGCGCTGAAGTTCTGCAACATCCAGCCCAACACCAGTGGCAAAGTCGTTTGGCTAGCGTTCGACGTTGACCACACAGACGGTGCCACCGCATGGCATCGCCTAAGTGCCCCACCGCCCACTCTGGCGGTAGAAAACCCCAGAAACGGTCACGCGCACCTGCTTTACGCGTTGCAGGTGCCGGTGCCCCGCACAGAGGCCGCAAGGGCACGTCCTCTGCTTTACCTTGCCGCCGCCCAAGAGGGCATCCGGCGCAAGCTGGAGGCTGACCCAGGGTACAGCGGGCACTTGTGCAAGAACCCCTTGCACCCCAGGTGGCAAACGCAGCAATGGGCGCAGACCTACACCCTCGCCGAGCTGGCGGACTGGGTTGACCTGCCGCGCATCGCAGACATGAAGAAGCGTGTTCGTGACCCCGACTACGCAGGTCTGGGCCGCAACTGCGAACTGTTCGAGCGCCTGCGCCCGATGGCCTACAGCCTCGTGCGCAAGTTCTGGTCGCCGGGTGGCTTTGAGCACTTCAAAGATGCCCTGCGCGCACTCGCGGATGACCTGAATGCCGACTTTGCCGTACCGCTGCCCATGGCCGAGGTGCGGGGCATCGCGTCATCCTGCGCCTGCTGGGTGTGGAAGCATTTTGACCCCGCTACGTTTCGCAAAATTCAATCCATACGGGGCGCCCGCAAAGGAGCAGCAAAACGGGATGCCTTGATGCCCGAGGTACTGCGCCTGATAGGCGAAGGCAAATCACAGCGGGAAGTGGCCGCAGCTGTCGGTGTGTCTCACATGACTGTCTGCAACTGGCTGAAAGGCTGAGGTGTAAAAAAGCCATATCAGATAACTGAAGGAATTTGGCTTTGTACCCCGGGGGCATCCGTGACGACCGAAAGCATGGGTTGGTCACTGAAAACGCAGGTGGCTTCTCGATTAGCTACTTTTTAGGCATCGCTTCGGGGTGGCACAACCGACTTTTCCAGCAGCATCACAATTTTCGACGGCGGGGTCTTCAAAGGCGCTGCCAGCTTGAACAGGGTGGTCAAAGTGGGTTGGCGCTGACCCAACTCCAACATGCTGATGTAGTTGCGCTCCAACTCGGCTTCAAAGCCAAGCTGTTCTTGCGTCAGGCCCGCCTCTTTCCGAAGCTGGCGCAGGACGCTCCCGAACGCAATTGCAATATCCAATGAATTCTCCAACTATGGTTGGAAATTTCAAAGGAAACTGCTACGCTCGTCTTCCAACTATAGTTAGAAAACACAGTGACGATGAGCTTCGCGTATTTTGTTGCCACCCTCGTTTGCCTCATGACCGCAGCGGACATCGGGCGCAGTTTCCAATGGGCGGAGTACGACTTGTCCGTGCAGCGACTGTTCATGGCGTTGACGCTGCCTGCGGCCATTGGCATGTGGGCATGGGGCATCTACGGCCTGTGGCAGTTGCCTTGGTGGCAAGGGCTGGGCGGTTGCATCCTCACCTGCTTCTTGGTCGTGGTGATGCGCATCAAGCTGGTGGGCAGCCTCTGGGTCAACCACTGGGCGATGGGGTTGTCGGTGCTGGGCGTGGTGCTGATGGCCGCGCACTTCCTGGGATAGCCCGCCTGACTCATTCCACCGCCCCCACGCTCGTTTCCTGCCCCTTCGACTCTTTTGCCACCTGCTACGGGCGGGGCAGGCCCCTTTTTTATCCACTGACTTTCAATTGGAGGGAGTTTTCATGGTTAGAACAAAAACCGCTGCCACTCTGGTGCTGGCCTTGGCGTTGAGCGCGTGTGCCACCCAATGGCGCCACCCCAGTTACAGCAGCACCCCTGCATTGCATGAGCAGCGGCTGGCCATCGACAAGGGGTACTGCCAGCAAGTCGCTCATGGCGCAGCCCCCATGCCGCAGGTAGCCATTCCATCCACGGCCCCCAGCGGCTACAACGTGAGCGGCAGCGGCACGACCTATGGCAGTCGAGGTATCACCAGGACTGACTACGACGCGACAGTGACCCCCGTCGCAAGCCCAGCACAGTCCTTTGCGGGCGGCTTTGCCCAGGGAGCCGCCGTTGGCACCATGCTGCGCGTCCAGCGTGAGCAACAGGCCATTCACAAGGGCTGCATGGCGCGCTTGGGGTGGGTAGCCCAGTAGCCCACGTCCACTGGCAGGCGTAACCGGCAAACGAAATACACCGCCCCCTTTTGAAGGGGGCTTTTTTTGGCTCGATGCGCATTACCGGGGAAGGCTGACTGTCTCATCACCACCGCCCTGTTCTGGTACAAGCACGCCATCCTGAAACATGCCCCGACAGACCCGTGACCGCACTCAGCCACCTGCTTGACACCTACCGCAACGCCGCCGCTTCCGAGCGAGAAAAAGGCACCTACTTTGAAGAACTGATGCTGGCCTACCTGCGCAACGAGGCCAGCTACCGCGACCTGTACGCCAACGTCTGGACGTACGCAGACTGGGCCGCGAGCCAAGGCCTGGACAAGCGCGATGCGGGCATTGACCTGGTGGCGCAGACGCACACGGGCGAAGTCCATGCCATTCAGTGCAAGCTGTACGCGCCCGACTACCGGCTGCAAAAGGCCGACATTGACAGCTTCTTCACCGCATCGGGCAAGAAGCCTTTTGTCCACCGCATCATCGTCAGCACCTGCTTGCACTGGAGCGAGCACGCCGAAGACGCCCTGCGCGACCAGCAGCCACCAGTCAGCAAGATTGACCTGACCGACCTGGAGGCCAGCCAAATCGACTGGGCGCAGTATCAGCCCCAGCAGGCCATCACCCTCAAGCCCAAGAAGGCGCTGCGCCCGCACCAGCAAAGCGCGCTGAATGCCACCCTGGCGGGCTTTGCACGCGAAAGCCGTGGCAAGCTCATCATGGCCTGCGGCACGGGCAAGACCTTCACCAGCCTCAAGATTGCCGAGGCCTACGCGGGCGCGGGCAAGCGCGTTCTGTTCCTGGTGCCCAGCCTGTCGCTGCTGTCGCAGACCCTGACCGAGTGGACGCAAGAAAGCGCTACGCCCTTGCACAGCTTTGCCGTGTGCTCCGACAGCGATGTGGGCAAAAAGCGCAAGAAGGATGACGACGTGGTGCAGACCTTCACCCACGAGCTGCGCTACCCCGCCACCACCGACCCGGCACGCCTGGCGCAGGAAATGGGCAAGCGCCATGACGGCGCGCATATGAGTGTCGTGTTCAGCACCTACCACTCCATCGACACCATCAGCCAGGCGCAGAAAGAGCACGGCCTGCCCGCGTTTGACCTCATCGTGTGCGACGAAGCCCACCGCACCACGGGCGCCACCTTTGGCGACGAGGACGAAAGCAACTTCGTCAAGGTGCATGACGCCGGTTTCATCCAGGCCACCAAGCGCCTGTACATGACCGCCACGCCGCGCATCTATGGCGACAACGCCAAGGCCAAGGCCGAGACTGACAATGTGGCGCTGTGCTCAATGGACGACCCGCTGCTGTACGGGCCAGAGCTGTATGTCATCAACTTCTCCGAGGCCGTGCGCCTGGGCCTGCTGTGCGACTACAAGGTGGTGGTGCTGTCCATTGAAGAAAGCCACGTCAGCCGCCGCATTCAAGAGCTGCTCAAAAACGACAACAACGAGCTGCGCGTGGACGATGCCGCCAAAATCATCGGCTGCTGGAAAGCCCTGGCCAAGCAGGGGCTGCACGACGACCTGGTGGGCGATGGCGAGCCCATGAAGCGTGCCGTGGCCTTCTGCCAGGTCATCGAGCACAAGAAGGGCAGCAAGACACACAAGGTCAGCTCCAAGCAGATTGCGGGCATGTTCCAGGCCGTGGTGGAGGCCTACCAGGCCAGCGAAACCGACCTGAGCGACGAGGCGCGCAACAGCCCGTCATTCAACCTGGCATGCCAGGCCGACCATGTGGACGGCAGCATGAACGCCAGCGAGAAAGAAACCCTGCTGTCGTGGCTCAAAGAAGAACCGCCAGAAAACACCTGCCGCGTGTTGAGCAACGTGCGCTGCCTCTCCGAAGGCGTGGACGTGCCCGCGCTGGATGCCGTGCTGTTCCTCACCCCGCGCAATTCGCAGGTGGACGTGGTGCAGTCCGTGGGCCGCGTCATGCGCAACGCCCCCGGCAAAAAGCGTGGCTATGTGGTGCTGCCCGTGGTCATCCCGGCAGGCGTAGAGCCGCACGAAGCCCTGAATGACAACCAGACCTACAAAGTGGTGTGGCAGGTGCTGCAGGCCTTGCGCAGCCACGACGACAAGTTTGATGCCCTGGTCAACAAACTGGACTTGATTGGCCGCGACCCGGCCAAGATGGAAGTCATCTCCATCACCGACAAGGTGGACAAAAAGCAAACCGCCAAGGCCAAGGACGGCACCGACAGCGCAGGCAAGACCCGCAAGAAAAACAAGGATGCCGGGCGCGGTGGCTTCAGCATCGGCAACCCCGACGCACCCGGCGGCCCCAGCCAGGATGAACTGCAGGGCGCGCTGCAATTTGAGGTGGGCGAGGTAGAAAAAGCCATCTACGCCAAGCTGGTGCAAAAGGTGGGCAACCGCCACCACTGGGAAGACTGGGCCAACGACATTGCCAAGATTGCCCGCACCCACATCGACCGCATCCAGGGCATTCTGGACAACCCCGCCAACGCCAAAGAAAAGCAGGCCTTTGAAGCCTTTGCGGCCGAGCTGCGCGACGACCTGAACGGCAGCATCAGCGATGGCGAGATTGTCGAAATGCTGGCCCAGCACCTCATCACCAAACCGGTGTTTGATGCCCTGTTTGCCGACTACAGCTTTGCCGAGCACAACCCCATGAGCAAGGCCATGCAGGGCGTGCTGGATGCCCTGCACGAGCACCGGCTGGACAAAGAAGCCGACACCCTGCAACGCTTCTACGACAGCGTGAAGCTGCGCGCCGAGGGCATCGACAGCGCCCAGGGCAAGCAAAAAATCATCGTAGAGCTGTACGACAAATTCTTTCGCAACGCCTTCCCCAAGATGACGGAACGGCTGGGCATCGTCTATACGCCTGTGGAGGTGGTGGACTTCATCCTGCACAGTGTCAATGACCTGCTGCAACAGGAATTCGGCCAGACCCTGGGCAGCAAGGGTGTGCACATCATCGACCCCTTCACCGGCACTGGCACCTTTATCACCCGTCTGCTGCAATCGGGCCTTATCAGCCCTGAGAAACTGCCGCACAAATACAAGCACGAGATTCACGCCAATGAAATCGTGCTGCTGGCCTACTACATCGCCGCCATCAACATCGAGGCCAGCTACCACAGCTTGGCGGGCGGCCAGTACGTGCCGTTTGAAGGCATCTGCCTGACCGACACCTTTCAGATGTACGAGAAGGATGATTTGGTCAGCGCCTTGACGGTGGACAACAGCGCACGGCGCAAACGGCAAAAGAAGCTGGATATTCGGGTGATTGTGGGCAATCCGCCGTATTCGATTGGGCAAGGTAACGCCAACGACAACAACGCAAATGTCGGTTACCCCCACTTGGACAAGCGCATCGAAACCACCTATGCAGCACGTTCAAGCGCAGCACTATCCAAGGGACTCTACGACAGCTATATCCGCGCTATTCGCTGGGCCTCTGACCGCATTGGCAATGCCGGGGTGATTGGCTTTGTGACCAATGCGGGCTGGGTAGAGGCCAACACTGCCGATGGCCTACGCAAATGCCTGGCCGATGAGTTCTCGAACATTTATGTCTTTCACCTGCGGGGCAACCAGCGCACCAGTGGAGAAACTTCACGCAAGGAAGGCGGCAAGATTTTTGGCAGTGGCAGCCGCGCCCCGATTGCCGTTTCGCTGCTGGTCAAAAACCCGAAGGCTGCCGAGCATGGCCGCATCTACTTTCACGACATTGGTGACTACCTGAGTTGTGAAGAAAAGCTAGAAAAGATAGCAGCTTACGCAAGTGTGGCGGGCGTTACAGACCAAAATGGCTGGAAAACCATCATTCCTGACGACCATGGCGACTGGCTCAAGCAGCGCGACGACAGCTTTGGCGAGTTCATGGTGTTGGGTGACAAAAAGACTGACGGCGCCAAGCTGTTCGACAACTACTCGCTTGGGGTGGCAACCAACCGCGATGCCTGGGCCTACAACGCCAGCCAAGCCAAGGTGCAGGCCAATATGACCAGCATGGTTGGCTTCTACAACGCCGAGGTTCAACGCTTTAACGCCGCACACCCTGGCTTGGACACCAAAGCCCGTGCAGCCCAGGTAGATGGGTTCATCGACACCAATCCGGAGCGCATCAGTTGGTCAGTAAACGTCAAACAAGAATTGGCCAGAGGGCGTAGTTTTGAGTTCGACGAATCTTCCATGGTGAAGTCTCTGTACCGCCCCTTTACCAAGCAATGGCTGTATTTCAACCGCACCTTCAACGAGCGGGTGCTGCAGATGCCGCGCATCTTCCCGGAGGCGGGGGTGGAGAATTTGGTGATTTCAGTTTCCGGCATAGGCGGCAAAGAGTTTTCTGCGGTCATCACGAACACTCTCCCAGACCTGCAATTGCATTTCAATGGTCAATGTTTCCCCCTCTACCTCTACGACGAGGAAGCCCAGGAGCAGGCCAGCGCCACGCCCGATATGTTTGCGGCCCCCGCTGCCACGACTGCCCAACGCCCACGCCGCGATGCCATTACTGATGCAGGGTTGGCCCATTTCCAAGAGGCGTATCCGGGCGAAGCCATCAGCAAGGAAGACCTGTTCTATTACGTGTACGGCCTGCTGCATTCGCCCGACTACCGCGAGCGCTACGCCGACAACCTGAGCAAAGAGCTGCCGCGCATCCCCCGCGTCAAAACGGCGGCCGACTTCTGGGCCTTCAGCCAGGCGGGCCGCGACTTGGCGCATTGGCACCTGAACTATGAAACCGTGCAGCCGTATCCCCTGACCATCGAGGCCAAGGGGCCACTGACCGATACGGACTACCGCGTAGAGAAGATGAAGTTCGCCAAGAAGGGCGACAAGACCACCGTTATCTACAACGGCAAAATCACCCTGCGCGACATCCCCGAGGCTGCCTGGGACTACGTGGTGAACGGCAAGGCCGCGCTGGACTGGGTAATGGAGCGCCAGTGCGTTAAAGCCGACAAGGCCAGCGGCATCGTCAATGACGCTAATAGCTGGGCCACCGAGACCATGGGCAACCCGCGCTACCCGCTGGAGCTATTCCAGCGCGTGGTGACCGTGAGCCTGGAGACGCAGAAGATTGTGGCTGCACTGCCCAAGCTGGACATTTGACCTGCGCCGCGCCGGCAGACCGATACCGTGGGCGCAATTCAGCACCCACACGCCCTGCCAGCCGGTTGCCCTGCCAGCGGGAGTGGGTTCTGAATTTCAAGTTTTTTCAGGAGCCAAGCCGCTTGCCCAGTGTGGGCGGTGCCGGTTGCGCTGCGGTGCCGTCACCCCAGAATCAAAAGCAAGTTGTGAACCGGCAAGCATTGACAGCCCCGACGGGCAAAGGACAGCGACATGATTGACGGCTTGGTAGGCGGCAAACTGTACGGGCAGCCCACACAACGCATCAGCAAGACGGGCAAGCCATTTGCCATTGCCAAGGTGCGCGCCGCTGCTGGCGACGGCGAGAGCCTGTTTGTGAACGTCATCGCCTTTGACGACGAACCCGTGGCCGCGCTGCTGGGGCTGGGGGACGGTGATAGCGTGGCCTTGGCGGGCAGCCTGACGCCGAAGGTGTGGACTGACAAGGAAGGCAACACCCGCCCCAGCCTGGACATGGTGGCGCATCAGGTGCTGACCGCCTACCACGTCAACAGAAAACGCAAGGCCATGCACCAAGACTCGCCAGCACCAGGCCAGCACTCCAAGGATGAGGCGTGGCAGGCACGGGCGCCGCAGGAGCGCAGCGAGTTGGACAGCGATGACCCGATGGATTGGTAAGTGACCACGGCAACCCTGCAACCCGGCCAGCGCGCCGGGTTTTTGCTTTGTACCGGGGCGAAAAGGCACGCCCGGTGGGGTTGGAATCCATGCGGTGCGCAGACGCTTGAATCCTGCGCTCTCCTGAATCTCCAGCCTGTTGTTTGTTGGCGCGCACTAACTTGGCGAGCGCCAAGCCAAAACCGAAGCACCGCCGTGGGGCTTTTCTGTTGCCGCAAAGACTTCCCGCCATCGCAGCGGGGGCAGTGCCGGGCTGATACGGGGCATTCCCATACGCCCACTGGCGGGGATGGTGGCATCAGCGACTGGCCGACGTGTCGCACCAGGTGCTGACCGCATACACAGCCCGAAAGCAGCTCCAACAACCGCCCGCAACACAGCCGATGCCTGCCAGGTGGTGCGGTTTTCTTGCTGGCGCTGTGTGGCTACACGGTGCAAAACCCTGTACCGCTGGCTACACAGTGGCTACACAGGCCGGAAAAGAAAAAACCCTGCTACTGATTAGATAGCAGGGTTTTCAACGCCTGTAAGGCTTTAACTGGTGGCCTGGGACGGAATCGAACCGCCGACACAAGGATTTTCAATCCTCTGCTCTACCGACTGAGCTACCGGGCCGAAGCTTGAGATTATATGCAGAAAAAAGAGCGATTTCCGAAACCGTCAAAATTTATCTGCATCACCCGTTGCGCTTGCTGCGCCCCAGATCCACGCCCAGTTGACGCAGCTTGCGGTACAGGTGGGTGCGCTCCAACCCCGTTTTTTCGGCTACGCGGGTCATGGAGCCGCCTTCGCGGGCCAGGTGAAATTCAAAATAGGCTTTCTCGAAGCTGTCGCGCGCCTCCCGCAGGGGGCGATCGAGATTGAAGTCTTGGTGCGACAACGGGCCTGCATCAACATCAGGCATGCTGGCGACAGCAAGCGGTGCATCGGTGACCGTGGGTTCAGCGCCCGGCTGCGGCCCGGCAACCGCAGTGGCGACCAGCGCCTGTGCCGGCTTTGGCTGCAAGCCCGGGGTGCTGCGCGCCAGACCTTGCTCCACTGCCTTGAGCAGCTTTTGCATGGTGATGGGCTTTTCAAGAAAGGAAAACGCCCCGATGCGCGTGGCCTCCACGGCCGTGTCGATGGTGGCGTGCCCGCTCATCATGATGACCGGCATGGTGAGCGTGCCGGCCGTGGCCCATTCCTTGAGTAGCGAGACGCCGTCGGTGTCCGGCATCCAGATGTCCAGCAGCACCAGGTCGTAAGTGTTGGACAAGCGCGCCGTGCGCGCCTGCGTGGCGTTCTCGGCAAGATCCACGCTGTGCCCCTCGTCGTTCAGAATTTCTGACAACAGGTCCCGGATTCCCAGTTCGTCGTCGACCACCAATATATTTGCCATGTGTGTAGATGCACCCTTACTGCACGCACTGCGGTGTTGCTAGAGCGCCGCAGTCGGTTCAGGGGGGAATGATAGCGATACTTGCGCCCCCACCGTCACGCCATCCTCCACGCGGTTGGTCAGGTCGATCCGGGCACGGTGTTCGTCGGCGATTTTCTTCACTACGGCCAGGCCCAGGCCGGTACCGCGCGGCTTGGTGGTGACGTAGGGCTCGAAGGCCCGTTGCAGGATGTGCGGCGGAAAGCCTGGCCCGCAGTCGGTGACCGTGAGCCGCACGCGTTGCGCTGACTCGCTCCAGCGCGTGCTGATGCGCACCGGTGCAGGCGTTGCGCCCGCGCTTTCGGCGGCCTGTTGCGTGGCGTCCTGCGCGTTTTGCAAAAGGTTGTGCACCACCTGGCGCAGTTGTTGGGCATCGCCGCTGATGGGCGGGCAACGTTCGTCGAATTCGGCCTGCACGGGCACCCTGGCGGTTTCCGGACCGTATAGCTGCAGCACATCGGCGAGAAGTGCGTTGAGGTTCAGCGGGTGCAGGATGGCTGCAGGCAGCCGCGCATAGTCGCGAAACTCGTTGACCAGGCGCTTCATGGCGTCTACCTGGTCAACGATGGTCTTGACCGATTTGACCAGTACGGCCTGCTCGGCCTCCGGCAACTTGCCGGTGAGTTTGATCTCCAGCCGCTCCGCCGACAGTTGTATGGGCGTGAGCGGATTTTTGATCTCGTGCGCCAGGCGCCGAGCCACTTCGCCCCAGGCCTGAGCGCGCTGGGCAGAAACGATCTCCGAAATGTCGTCAAACACCAGCAAGCGCGTGCTGTCTGGCAGCTCGGCGCCACGGGCGACCAGGCTGGTGCCCTGCCCGGATACGCCGCCGCCCAGGGCATGCAGCTCGAACGGATGCTGCCAATGGTCCAGCCCGTGGTGGTCACCGTCGTGCAGGAAGGTGTCGAAGTGCCGCTGCACGGTGGCAGCAAACTCTGCCAGCCCCGGAACATCTGCAAACGGTTTTCCCTCGTAAGCAGCCATGGGCGCGCGCAGGATGCGGGTGGCGCCAGGGTTGGAAGACAGGATGACGCCCTGCCCATCGAGCACGATGACTCCCGAGGTCAGGTTGTCCTGGATGGTCTGCAGGTTGCCGCGCGCTGCGTCCAGCTCGCTCAGGGTTTGCTCGACGGCACCCCGCGCATCGGCCAGCTGTTGCGTCATGAGGGCGAACGAGCGCGTCAACCCTCCCAGCTCATCCTGGGTTTGCAGTGCGGCCTTGGGGCGCAGGTTGCCGGCCGCCACCTCGCGCACGCCATCGGCCAGCACCAGCAGCGGGCGCGCCAGCTGGTTGCCCAGCACGACGGCCAGCAGCACCGCGCCAAACACGGCCAGAAACAGGCTGAGCGTCAAGGTGCCGATGTACATGCGCCGCAGGCCCTCGCGCGCCAGGGCGCGCTCCTGGTACTCGCGGTTGGCCTCCTGCACCGCGATGGCGTTGGCAACCAGCGCCTGGGGCAGAGGCAGCGTGGCCTGCACATAGCGCGGCTCGGCCAGCAGGCCCACGCCGGGGTTGGCCACCAGCACCAGCGTGCGCACGCGCGCGTTCGCGCTGGCCTGGCTGTGGCTGATGTCATCCAGTCCCTCGATCTGGTAGCTGATGCGCTCCTGGCGCGCGAGGCGAAACTGCTGCGCACTGGGACGCTCGGGGTTGAGGATGTAGCGCGACTGCCCGGCGCTGGCCACAGGCTGGCCTACGGAGTTCCACAGCACGATGTCGGTAGCGCCCAACTGATCGCGCATGCGCTCCAGGGCGACACCTGCCGCCGCATCGTGCACCTGTGCCAGCTGGGTGCTGGCAGTGCGCGTCTTGTTGGCCAGGTCGCTGGCAATGGTGTCCAGTGTGACACGCGCCAGGTTCACGCCCGCAGACAGCGCGCCTTCAACCTTGACGTCGAACCAGCTTTCAATCGACCGTGAGACAAACTGGTAGGACACCACATAAATCAGCAACCCCGGTATCACCCCCACCAGTCCGAAGATGCCCGCCAGCTTGAGCAGCAGCCGGCTGCCGAATCGCCCGCGCCGCAGGCGCACCACCAGCCGCACCGCCCCCCAGACCAGAACCGCCAGCAGCACCAGCGCCACCAGGACGTTGACCGTCAGCAGCCAGCCGAAGTTGCGCTCGTACAGCTCGCGATTGTTGGTGGCTTGCGTCAGCAGGAACAGCAGCACCAGGCCGATGGCGCACATCACTCCGGTGCCCAGACCCAGCGCCCAGCGCACGGCGCGGGCGCGGCTTTCGGCGCTGCGCGCGGAGCCTGCCGGGCGTTGCGGTGTGTTCATCGCGCGGCCTCGTCCACCGGCAGGCGCAGGCTGCGCGTCAGCACCATGTTCCAGCCCGATCGGCCCACGGCGCCGATCTGCAGCGGCCGCGGAAGTTGCGACATGTCCAGCCGCAGCTGGAAGTGCACCAGGTAGGGCGCGTTTTCTTCCACCTCGCCTTCATCGGCAATCTTCCAGCGGGAGATGCGCTGCATGGAGGCAAGGGCATCGGACAGCTCGTCGAAATTCTGGCCCAGCGACACTCCCAGGCCCGATGCCCCGAAGGCCGTGGGCGACTGCGCCAGCCGCCAGCGGCGCGTGAGCGGCTGGTAGCTCAGACGTAAATAGCGCGTGGCCCGGGCGACCGTCTTGTCATACCAGTACCAGCGCTGGCGCACGACTTCGGCCTCGGTGACGAAGCTCACCGAGATGCCCTTGTACAGGGCGCTTTCGACCAGGTCGGGCAATTCCAGCTGCAGCGTGGCCGACAGGTACAGGCCCTGAGGCGTGTGATCCAGCTGCAGGCTGGTGACCTCGCCGGAGCCCTGGGCGCGGGCCGCCGCAGCCCCCAGCCACAGTGCAACAAGGCAGACCAGCATCCGCCAGCAACGCGGCCACGCCTGCGGCGCGCAGCGCTCAGGCCGTGGACTTGTGCAAAAGTGCGTAAAAGAAACCGTCGTGCTCACCCGGGCCATTGTCCCGGAGTGCACCAGACTTGTCCGGCTTGCCGGGAATTAAGTGGCCGGGGGACGCCAGCAATTGCGCATCGGTGTTGTGCGCAAGAAACGCCTGGACCTGCGCATCGCCTTCTGCGCGAAACACCGAGCAGGTGCAGTACAGCAGGCGGCCGCCCGGGCGCAGCAGCGGCCACAGGGCGGCCAGCAGGCGCGCCTGCAGCGCGGCCAGCTGCGCCACGTCGGTTTCCCGGCGCAGCCAGCGCACGTCAGGGTGGCGGCGCACGATGCCCGACGCAGTGCAGGGCGCGTCCAGCAAGATGGCATCAAACAGCTCGCCGCCGCAGTGCTGGCGCCACCAATCCTGGGGCGCGCCCGCATCGGCCACCAGCACCTGGGCGCTCAGGCCCAGCCGGTGCAGGTTGTCGTGGATGCGGGCGGCGCGGGCCGCGTCCACCTCCAGCGCGGTGACCTGCCACGGCGCGTGCAGCGCGTCAGCCCATTCGAGCAGATGCGCCGTCTTGCCGCCCGGCGCGGCACAGGCATCCAGCAGGCGCAGCGGCTGGCGCGCATCCAGGCCCTGCAGCAGCAGCGGTGCGGCCATCTGCGCGGCTGCGTCCTGCACCGACACGACGCCCTCGGCAAACCCCGGCAGCTGCTGCACCGGCACGGCGCGGTGCAGCGCCACGCCCCACTCGCCCACTAAGGTTGATTCGATATTGATAGCGTCTAGCGCTTGCTGATAAAGGGCTGGAGTGCTTTTTGACTTTGAAACCCGCAGCACCATGGGCGCGTGCGCGTTGTTGGCCTGCAGAATCTGCTGCCAATGCTGCGGGTGGTCCTGGCGCAGGCGCCTGATCCACCATGCGGGATGGTTCCAGACGGCCATGTCGTCACTGTCCGTGGCCGCCACCAGGGCCTGGCGCTCGCGCAGAAAGCGGCGCAAACAGGCGTTGATGAACGATGCCTGGGCGCGCGTCGCGGGGTTGCGCTTGGCGGCCTCGACCGCCTGGTTGACCAGGGTGAAGGGCTCGTAGGGCGCGGTCTGCGGATCCCATGCCAGCGCCAGCGCGGTGCACAGCAGCGCATCCACGCGCGGCGGCGGGTTGCGCGGCGCCAGCTGGCGGCGCAGCGCCTGGGCGCGGCCCAGGTTGCGCAGAGCCTGAAACAACAGCGCCTGCACGCCGGGGCGCAGGCTGGCTTCCACGGCATCCAGCGCTGCCGTGCCCGATTGTCCGGCGCGAATGGACTGCAGGGCGGCGACGGTGGCGTCCAGCAATCGGCACAACGCCGCCGATGCACGCCCTGGCGACGACGGCCTGGGCGTTTTTGGCGATACGTTTGCAGAAGAGGGAGGTCGGTGCGCACTCATAGCGTCTGCGCCTTCTTGAAGCCGAACAGCCAGGCCAGCAGGTTTGCCGGAAACTGCGCAATCGCCTGGTTGTATTGCACCACCGCGTCGTTGAACACCTGCTGCGCCTGCGCGCCATGCTGCGCAAGTTGCTCGCGCCGCTGCACCCAGGGCGCCAGCGCGGGAGGCTCGGTGGTGTCGGTCGGCTCGCGCTGCGCGGCCGGGTTCTCGTCGGCCAGGGTCGCCTGTCGCACTACGGCCTGCCACGCGGTCTCCAGCACCTGCGCAGCAGCCGTCAGCGCGTCGGCGGTGCCGGCATCCAGCGGACGCGCGCGCGCCACGGCCAGCGACGCGCCAAACTGCGTGGCGGCAGCGCGCAACGCGGCGTGACAGTCGTCTGGCGGCGGCGTGCCGCGCGCGGCCTCGTACTCGCCCAGCAGCGCAATCCACCGCACCATGTGCGTGTCCAGACCGCCAAAGGCCTGAAGCGCCGCAGAGCGCAGGCGGATGAGCCGGTTGTATGCGCCCACCGCCCAAAACAGCAGCAGCGCCAGAAGAATCCAGGTGGTCAACATGTGTGCGGCCGATGCTGCGCGCCTGCGCTGCGCAGCCCGCCCTGGCCTTGGGCGGATGGAGTCAACAAAAAGAAACTCCCGACCTGCCAGACTGGCAAGCCGGGAGCATTCAGTACCCGCATGGATCAAGCGGGATCTGGCGACGGCTTCAGTCCGTCATGTCGGAGCTGCCGTCCATCTCGGCGGCGGCTGCGGTGTCAGCGCTGGCCAGCTCGGCCGCTTCGGCTTCGGCGATGGCGCGGCGCTCGGCCTCGTCCATGGCGTCCTTGACCTTGCGTGCCTGGTGGTAGGCCAGACCCGTGCCCGCCGGGATCAGGCGACCCACGATGACGTTTTCCTTCAGGCCGCGCAACTCGTCGCGCTTGCCCATGATCGCCGCCTCGGTCAGCACGCGCGTGGTTTCCTGGAACGACGCGGCGGAGATGAACGAGTCGGTCGACAGCGACGCCTTGGTGATGCCCAGCAGCACGTTGGAGTACGTGGCAGGAATCTTGCCTTCGGCCTGCAGCGCCTCGTTGGTGTTGAGGATCTCGGAGCGCTCGACCTGCTCGCCAGCGATGTAGGTGGACTCGCCCGGGTTCTCGACCACGACGCGGCGCAGCATCTGGCGCACGATCACCTCGATGTGCTTGTCGTTGATCTTCACGCCCTGCAGTCGGTACACGTCCTGCACTTCGTCAACGATGTAGCGGGCCAGCTCTTCGATGCCCAGCAGACGCAGGATGTCCTGCGGGTCGGCCGGGCCGTCCACGATCAGCTCGCCCTTGTTGACCACCTGGCCTTCGTGCACCAGCACGTTCTTTTCCTTGGGCACCAGTTCGTCCCACACCTTGCCGTCCGGGTCGGTGATCTGCAGGCGCACCTTGCCCTTGGTTTCCTTGCCGAAGGACACGGTGCCGGTGATCTCGGCCAGCATGCCCTTGTCCTTGGGGCTGCGGGCTTCGAACAGCTCGGCCACGCGCGGCAGACCGCCGGTAATGTCGCGGGTCTTCTGACCTTCGACCGGGATGCGCGCCAGCACCTCGCCGGGGCCCACGTCCTGGCCGTCGCGCACCTGGATCAGCGCGCCCACCTGGAAGCCGATGGTCACCGAATGGTCGGTGCCGGGGATCTTGACTTCCTTGCCTTCGGCATCGACCAGCTTGACCTGCGGACGCACCACCTTGGCAGAGCCGCGGCGCTTGGGGTCGATCACCACCAGCGTGGACAGGCCGGTGACCTCGTCCACCTGCTTGGCCACCGTCAGTCCTTCCTCGACGTTCTCGAACTTCACCTGACCGGCAAACTCGGTGATGATCGGGCGCGTCAGCGGGTCCCAGTTGGCCAGGATGGTGCCGGCCTTGATCTGCTGGTCGGCCTTGACGGTCAGCGTCGCGCCGTACGGCACCTTGTGGCGCTCGCGCTCGCGGCCGTGTTCGTCCTGGATGATGATCTCGCCCGAACGCGCGATCACCACCAGTTCTCCCTTGGTATTGGTCACATAGCGCATCGTTGCGTTGAAGCCGATCACGCCGTTGGACTTGGCCTCCACGCTGGACGCCACCGCCGCGCGCGACGCCGCACCGCCGATGTGGAAGGTGCGCATGGTCAGCTGCGTGCCGGGCTCGCCGATCGACTGCGCGGCAATCACGCCCACGGCTTCGCCAAAGTTGATCAGACCGCCGCGGCCCAGGTCGCGGCCGTAGCACTTGGCGCACAGGCCGTAGCGGGTCTCGCAGGTCAGCGCGGTGCGCACCTTGACCTCATCCACGCCCACGGCCTCGATCTCCTCGATCGTGTCCTCGTCCAGCATGCGGCCGGCAGGCACCAGCACGTCGCGGGTTTCGGGGTGCAGCACGTCTTCGGCCGCCACACGGCCCAGGATTCGGTCGCGCAGCGACTCGATCACCTCACCGCCCTCGACGATGGCGCGCATCAGCGCACCATTGGAAGTGCCGCAGTCTTCCTCGGTCACCACCAGGTCTTGCGTCACATCGACCAGACGACGGGTCAGGTAACCCGAGTTGGCCGTCTTCAGCGCCGTATCCGCCAGGCCCTTGCGGGCACCGTGGGTGGAGATGAAGTACTGCAGCACGTTCAGACCTTCACGGAAGTTGGCCGTGATGGGGGTCTCGATGATGGAGCCGTCAGGCTTGGCCATCAGGCCGCGCATGCCGGCCAGCTGGCGAATCTGCGCCGCAGAGCCGCGGGCGCCCGAGTCGGCCATCATGTAGATGGCGTTGAAGGATTCCTGGTTGACTTCCTTGCCGTGGCGGTCGATGGTTTTCTCCACCTTGAGCTGATCCATCATCACCTTGGACACGTCGTCGCCGGCCTTGCCCCAGATATCCACCACCTTGTTGTAGCGCTCGCCCGAAGTCACCAGACCGGAGACGTACTGCTGCTCGATCTCTTTGACCTCGGTTTCGGCGCGGGCCAGGATCTCCACCTTCTGCGACGGCACCAGCATGTCGTCGATCGCCACGGAAAAGCCCGCGCGGGTGGCCAGACGGAAGCCGTTTTGCAGCAGCTTGTCGGCAAACACCACGGTCTCCTTCAGGCCGCACTTGCGGAAGGAGACGTTGATGAGCTTGGAGATTTCCTTCTTCTTCAGCGCCTTGTTGATGTTGGAAAACGGCAGGCCCTTGGGCAGGATTTCCGACAGCAGCGCACGGCCCACGGTGGTCTCAACCAGCGCGGTGGAGGGCTCGAACTCGCCAGTGGCCTTGTTCTTCGTCCACTCGGTCAGGCGCACTGTGATGCGTGCGTGCAGCTCGGTCTCGCCAGCGTCCAGCGCGCGCTGCACTTCGCCGGTGTCGGCAAACACCAGGCCTTCGCCCTTGCCGTTGATCTTGTCGCGGGTGGCGTGGTACAGGCCCAGCACCACGTCCTGCGAAGGCACGATGGAGGGCTCGCCCGAAGCCGGGAACAGTACGTTGTTGGAGGCCAGCATCAGCGTGCGCGCTTCCAGCTGCGCCTCCACGGACAGCGGCACGTGCACGGCCATCTGGTCGCCGTCAAAGTCGGCGTTGAACGCGGCGCAGACCAGCGGGTGCAGCTGGATGGCCTTGCCTTCAATCAGGATGGGCTCGAACGCCTGGATGCCCAGACGGTGCAGCGTGGGCGCACGGTTGAGCATCACCGGGTGCTCTTTGATGACCTCTTCCAGGATGTCCCACACCACCGGCGTGCCGGATTCGACTTCCTTCTTCGCCGCCTTGATAGTGGTGGCGATGCCCATGGCTTCGAGGCGCGAGAAGATGAAGGGCTTGAACAGCTCCAGGGCCATCAGCTTGGGCAGACCGCACTGGTGCAGCTTGAGCGTGGGGCCCACGGTAATCACCGAACGGCCCGAGTAGTCCACGCGCTTGCCCAGCAGGTTCTGGCGGAAGCGGCCGCTCTTGCCCTTGATCATGTCGGCCAGCGACTTCAGGGCGCGCTTGTTGGCGCCCGTCATGGCCTTGCCGCGGCGGCCGTTGTCCAGCAGGCTGTCCACGGCTTCCTGCAGCATGCGCTTTTCGTTGCGCGCGATGATCTCGGGCGCCTTCAGCTCAAGCAGGCGGCGCAGACGGCTGTTGCGGTTGATGACGCGGCGGTACAGGTCGTTCAGGTCGGACGTGGCGAAGCGGCCGCCATCCAGCGGCACCAGCGGACGCAGGTCCGGGGGCAGCACGGGCAGTACGTCCAGCACCATCCACTCGGGCTTGATGCCGGACTTCTTGAAGGCCTCCAGCACCTTCAGGCGCTTGGCGTTCTTCTTGACCTTGACTTCAGAGCCGGTAAGGTCGCCACGCAGCTTCTCGATCTCGATCTCGATGTCGATGCCTTCCAGCAACTCCTTGATGCCCTCGGCGCCCATCTTGGCGACGAACTCGTCGCCATATTCCTTGCGCTTGGCGTCGTAGTCGTCCTCGCTCATGATGCTGAACTTCTTCAGCGGGGTCATGCCGGGATCAGTGACCACATAGGCCTCAAAGTACAGCACGCGCTCGATGTCGCGCAGCGTCATGTCCAGCACCAGGCCCAGGCGCGACGGCAGGGACTTGAGGAACCAGATGTGGGCGCAGGGCGCGGCCAGGTCGATATGGCCCATGCGCTCGCGGCGCACTTTGGTCTGCGTGACTTCAACGCCGCACTTCTCGCAGATCACGCCGCGGTGCTTGAGGCGCTTGTACTTACCGCACAGGCACTCGTAGTCCTTGATGGGGCCGAAAATCTTGGCGCAGAACAGGCCGTCGCGCTCGGGCTTGAACGTGCGGTAGTTGATGGTCTCGGGCTTCTTCACCTCACCGAAAGACCACGAACGGATCTTCTCGGGCGAAGCCATGCCGATCTTGATGGCATCGAAATGCTCATCCGGCGTGAATTGCTTGAACAGGTCGAGTAGCGATTTCATGTGAACCTATCCTTCTTAAATTAAGAGCGCTCGAGTTCGATGTCCAGGCCCAGGGAGCGGATTTCCTTGACCAGCACGTTGAACGATTCCGGCATGCCGGCCTCGATCGCATGTTCGCCCTTGACGATGCTCTCGTACACCTTGGTACGGCCTTGCACGTCGTCGGACTTCACCGTCAGCATTTCCTGCAGCACGTAGGCGGCGCCGTAGGCTTCCAGCGCCCACACTTCCATCTCACCGAAGCGCTGACCACCAAACTGGGCCTTGCCGCCCAGCGGCTGCTGCGTGACCAGCGAGTACGGGCCGGTAGAGCGCGCGTGCATCTTGTCATCGACCAGGTGGTGCAGCTTCAGGTAGTGCATGTAGCCGATGGTGGTCGGGCGCTCGAAGCGCTCGCCCGTGCGGCCGTCGTACAGATAGGCCTGGGTGCGCGTTTCGGTCAGGCCCTTGGCCTTGGCCAGATCGTCCGGGTAGGCCAGCTTGAGCATGTCCTTGATCTCGGCTTCGGACGCGCCATCAAACACGGGCGAAGCAAACGGCACGCCGTTGCTGAGCTCGCGCGCCATGGACACGATCTCGTCGTCGCTGAGCTGCGCCAGGTCTTCCTTGCGGCCGCGCGAGTTGTAAACCTCTTCGATGAACTTGCGCAGCTCTGCCACCTTGGCCTGTTGCTGCAGCATGTTGCCGATGCGCTGGCCCAGGCCCTTGCCGGCCCAACCCAGGTGGACTTCCAGCACCTGCCCGATGTTCATGCGCGAAGGCACGCCCAACGGGTTCAACACGATGTCGGCAGGTGTGCCGTCGGCCATGTATGGCATGTCCTCGACCGGCACGATCTTGGAGACCACACCCTTGTTACCGTGGCGGCCGGCCATCTTGTCGCCAGGCTGCAGGCGGCGCTTGACGGCCAGATAGACCTTGACCATCTTGAGCACGCCCGCGGGCAGCTCGTCGCCTTGCGTGAGCTTCTTGCGCTTTTCTTCAAACGCCAGGTCGAAGCTGTGGCGCGTCTGCTCCATGGCGTTCTTCATGGATTCAAGCTGCGCGGCCACGGCCTCGTCGGCGGGACGGATGTCGAACCAGTGGAACTTCTCCACGTTGTCCAGGTATTCCTTGTCGATCGTGGAACCCTTGGCCAGCTTTTGCGGGCCGCCGTTGGCTTTCTTGCCCACCAGCAGCTTCTCGATACGGTCGAAGGCATCGGCCTCGACGATGCGCAGCTGGTCGTTCAGGTCCAGACGGAAGCGCTTGAGTTCGTCGTCGATGATCTGCTGGGCGCGCTTGTCGCGCTGGATGCCTTCACGGGTGAAGACCTGCACGTCGATCACGGTGCCCGACGAACCCTGGTCCACGCGCAGCGAGGTGTCCTTCACGTCGGACGCCTTCTCGCCGAAGATGGCGCGCAGCAGCTTCTCTTCGGGCGTCAGTGTTGTCTCGCCCTTGGGCGTGACCTTGCCGACCAGCGTGTCGCCGGGCTGCACTTCGGCTCCCACGTAGATGATGCCGGACTCGTCCAGGCGGTTGATCTGCTGCTCGGACAGGTTCGGGATGTCGCGGGTGATTTCTTCCGCGCCCAGCTTGGTGTCGCGCGCCATCACCACGAGTTCTTCGATGTGGATCGAGGTGTAGCGGTCTTCGGCCACCACGCGCTCGCTGATCAGGATCGAGTCCTCGAAGTTGTAGCCGTTCCAGGGCATGAAGGCGATCAGCATGTTCTGGCCGATGGCAATCTCGCCCAGATCGGTCGAGGCGCCGTCGGCGATCACGTCACCCTTGGCCAGCACGTCACCGCGCTTGACGATGGGGCGCTGGTGGATGTTGGTGTTCTGGTTGGAACGCTGGTACTTGATCAGGTTGTAAATGTCCACGCCGACTTCGCCAGCAACGGCTTCGTTGTCGTTGACGCGGATCACGATGCGGGTGGCATCGACATAGTCCACCACACCGCCGCGGGTGGCCGTAACCACGGTGCCCGAGTCAATGGCAGCCACGCGCTCGATGCCGGTGCCAACCATGGGCTTTTCAGGGCGCAGCACGGGCACGGCCTGGCGCGACATGTTGGCGCCCATCAGCGCGCGGTTCGCGTCGTCGTGCTCCAGGAAGGGCACCAGCGATGCGGCCACCGACACGATCTGCGCAGGCGACACGTCCATGTATTGCACGCGGTCGGCGGACACCAGGGTCGATTCGCCCTTTTCACGCGCCGACACCAGGTCACCTGTCAGGCGGCCTTCGGCGTCCAGGGCCGCATTGGCCTGGGCGATGATGTACTTGCCTTCTTCGATAGCAGACAGGTAATCGATCTCGTTGGTCACCTTGCCGTCCACCACGCGGCGGTACGGCGTCTCGATGAAGCCGTACTCGTTCAGGCGGGCGTACAGCGCCAGGGAGTTGATCAGGCCGATGTTGGGGCCTTCCGGCGTTTCGATCGGGCAGACGCGGCCGTAGTGGGTGACGTGCACGTCGCGCACTTCGAAGCCGGCACGCTCGCGGGTCAGACCGCCCGGGCCCAGGGCCGACACGCGGCGCTTGTGGGTGATCTCGGCCAGCGGGTTGGTCTGGTCCATGAACTGCGACAGCTGGGACGCGCCAAAGAACTCCTTCAGTGCCGCGGAAATAGGCTTGGAGTTGATCAGGTCGTGCGGCATCAGCGGCTCTTGCTCGGCCTGGCCCAGACGCTCCTTCACGGCCTTCTCGATGCGTGCCAGACCGGTGCGGTACTGGTTCTCGGCCAGCTCGCCCACGCAACGCACGCGGCGGTTGCCCAGGTGGTCGATGTCATCGACCTCGCCCTTGCCGTTGCGCAGATCCACCAGAATCTTGACGACGGCCAGAATGTCCTCGTTGGACAGCACCATGGGGCCAGTCGATTCTTCGCGGCCAATCTTGGCGTTGAACTTCATGCGGCCCACGCGCGACAGGTCGTAGGTGTCGGGGTTGTAGAACAGGCGCTGGAACAGTGCCTGCACGGCGTCTTCGGTCGGCGGCTCGCCGGGGCGCATCATGCGGTAAATGGCCACCCGTGCGGCGAACTCGTCCACCGTTTCGTCGATGCGCAGGGTCTGCGAAATGTAGGCGCCCTGGTCGAGTTCGTTGGTATAGATGACCTGCAGATCCTGCACACCGGCCGAGCGCAGCTTCTTGAGCAGCGCCTCGGTCAGCTCGTCGTTGGCCTTGGCCAGGATTTCACCGGTGTCGCCATCGACGATGTTGCGGGCCACCACGCGGCCGATCAGGAAGTCTTCGGGCACGCTGATGTGCGTGGTGCCGGACTGCTCCAGCTCGCGCGTGTGGCGGGCCGTGACGCGCTTGTCCTTGGCCACGATCACCTTGCCCGACTTGTCGGTGATGTCGAAGCGGGCCACTTCGCCGCGCAGGCGCTCGGGCACAAACTCGAGTTGCGCGCCACTGTCCATCAGGCGGAAGTTGTCGTTGACGAAGAAGTTCGCCAGGATCGATTCGGGGTTCAGGCCAATGGCCTTGAGCAGGATGGTGACCGGCATCTTGCGGCGGCGGTCAACGCGGAAGTACAGAATGTCCTTCGGATCGAACTCAAAATCCAGCCACGAGCCGCGGTAGGGGATGATGCGCGCCGAGAACAGCAGCTTGCCCGAGCTATGGGTCTTGCCCTTGTCATGCTCGAAGAACACACCGGGCGAGCGGTGCAGCTGGGAGACGATCACGCGCTCCGTGCCGTTGATGATGAACGAGCCCTTGTCGGTCATCAGGGGCACTTCACCCATGTAGACCTCTTGCTCCTTCACTTCCTTGACCACCTTGGACTGCGATGTCGAAGACTCGCGGTCATAGATGATCAACTGCACCTTGGCGCGCACGGCAGAGGCGAACGTCAGGCCACGGGTCTGGCACTCGCGCACGTCGAATGCAGGCTTGGCAAGGTTGTACTCAACGAACTTCATCTCCACAAAACCATTGTGGGAGACGATAGGAAACGCCGAGTTGAAGGCCGCCTGCAAACCCTCGATGTTGCGTTTCTGAGGGGCCGTATCTGCCTGCAGGAAGGCTGTATAGGCATCCCGCTGCATCTGCAGCAGATAGGGGACTGTGAGCACGCTGTCGCGGCTACCGAAACTCTTGCGAATCCGCTTGCGTTCGGTGTAGCTGTACGTGGATGTTTGTGCCATGAGATCTCCGGGCAAAGACATGAAATAAGGTCTTCGACTACTGCCCCGCAAGGGCGCATCCCTGCAGGCTTGGCGGTTGGCCACTACCAACCATGGCGGACGGCGACGCGTTGCACATCGCCCGGACCAAGGCGTCTTCTGCTGTCGGCTGGATCAGAAGACACTAGAAACCCGGCTCAGGTATTTTTCCTCGGCTCTTGACCTCGGGGAAACCAGCCCTGAGCCGGTTTTCTGGTGCGCTCTGCGAGCATCTGCCCATAAGCACCAAAGGCTGGAGGCCTTTTTGCAAGACCTCCAGCCCATGAGACAGAACCAATTACTTGAGTTCTGCCTTGGCGCCGGCTTCCACCAGCTTCTTGACTGCGGCTTCGGCGTCGGCCTTGGCAATGCCTTCCTTGACGTTCTTGGGAGCGCCGTCCACCAGGTCCTTGGCTTCCTTGAGGCCCAGACCGGTGATTTCGCGCACGGCCTTGATGACGGCAACCTTGTTGGCGCCGGCTTCAGACAGAACCACGTTGAACTCGGTCTTTTCTTCCGCAGCAGCGGCAGCACCGCCGCCACCGGCCGCAGCAGGCGCGGCCATAGCGGCAGCGCTCACGCCAAACTTCTCTTCAATGGCCTTCACCAGGTCATTGAGTTCCATGACCGTCATGCTGTCCAGCGCGGTCAAAAATGCGTCTTTATCGAATGCCATTTTGATTTCCTAACAATTGGTTTACAGGGGGGTCGTCTGCGCCACTGCCTCAGGCAGCTGCAGGCTCGCCTTCGCCTTTTTTGGTCGCCAGGGCACCCAGCACCACAGCGGTGCGGGAGATAGGCGACATCAGCAAGCCACACAACTGAGCCAGCAACACTTCCTTGGAAGGGATGTTGGCCAGTTGCTTCACGCCGTTCACGTCCAGGGCTTTGCCCGCGAAAGCGCCACCGCGAATCACCAGCTTGTCGTTGGTCTTCGCGAAATCGGCCACCACTTTGGCAGCGGCCACGGCGTCTTCGGAGAAGCCATAGATCAGGGGACCGGTCATCTGGTCGGCCACCACGTCAAACTGGCTGCCAGCGACAGCACGGCGGGCCAGGGTGTTCTTCAGAACACTCAGGCTCACACCCTTGCTGCGCGCTTCGACTCGCAGTTTGGTCATGTCGGCCACCGTGATGCCACGGTACTCCGCGATCACGAGCGTTTGAGCTTTTGCGGCGAGGCTGGTCACTTCGTTGATGACCGCTTCTTTCTCACTGCGATTAAGACTCAAGGTCTACTCCTTCATATGCGCACATCGGGCAAGCCTTTGTGCGCGCTCTTGTTGCAGCGACCAACTGTTTAGGAACCACTATTCCATCTGCAGCGGGATCGCCATCTGCGTTGGCCCCAGAGGTTTAAGTGCAAGCTGCACGCCAACGGTCTCGGATGACCTGCCAGCCCGAAAGAGAACCGGCAGCCCACCACATCAGATCCGCCGTTTCTGGCGAATCTGAAGATTTCGCAATTACGCCGAGATGGATTGCGTATCCACCCGGACACCTACGCCCATGGTAGAGGACACAGCCACCTTGCGCAGATAAACACCCTTGCTGGTCGCAGGCTTGGCCTTGTTCAGCGCCTCGATCAGAGCAGCCAGGTTGCCCTGCAGCTTGTCGTTGTCGAAAGAACGACGACCGATGGTGCTGTGCACGATGCCTGCCTTGTCCACACGGAACTGCACCTGACCCGCCTTGGCGTTCTTCACAGCCGTGGCGACGTCGGGAGTCACAGTACCCACCTTGGGGTTGGGCATCAGGCCGCGCGGGCCCAGGATCTGGCCCAGCGTACCCACAACGCGCATGGCATCAGGGGCAGCGATCACCACGTCAAAAGGCATGTCACCGGCCTTGACCTGAGCTGCCAGGTCGTCCATGCCGACAATGTCCGCACCCGCGGCCTTGGCTTCTTCTGCCTTGGCGCCTTGAGCGAAAACTGCCACGCGCTTGGTCTTGCCCGTGCCATTCGGCAGCACCACGGCTCCACGAACCACCTGGTCGGACTTCTTGGCATCGACGCCGAGTTGCACCGCCACATCGATGGACTCGTCAAACTTGGCCGTTGCCGCTTCCTTCACCAGAGCCAGTGCTTCGGCAAAGGGATACAGCTTGGTGGAGTCCACCTTGCCTTGCAGGGCTTTTTGCTTCTTTGTCAGCTTTGCCATTTACAGACCCTCCACCGTCACGCCCATGGAGCGAGCGGAACCAGCCAGCGTGCGCACTGCAGCATCAACACTGGCAGCATTCATGTCCTTCATCTTGGTCTTGGCGATTTCTTCCAGCTGTTCGCGGGTGATCTTGCCAACCTTGGCACTCAGGGCGTTAGAAGAGCCTTTCTCCAGTTTGATCGCCTTCTTGATCAAAGTGGTAGCCGGGGGCGTCTTGATGATGAACGTGAAGCTCTTGTCTGCAAATGCCGTGATCACCACGGGCAACGGCAGACCTGGCTCGACACCTTGGGTCTGCGCGTTGAACGCCTTGCAGAATTCCATGATGTTGAGACCACGCTGGCCCAGTGCGGGACCAATCGGGGGAGAGGGATTGGCCTTACCAGCTGGCACTTGCAGCTTGATGAAGCCGACGATTTTCTTCGCCATATTTGCTCCTTGCGGGTGATAACGCCTAATTTGTCTATCAGGCTCCCCTGGTTACCGACTCTTTTCTTTCAATCGCACCGAGCCGAAAAAAGTGCGACAGATTCAATAAGTCAATCAGGTCTTTTCGACCTGACTGAACTCCAACTCTACGGGGGTGGAGCGGCCAAAAATCATCACGGAAACGCGCAGACGATTTTTTTCGTAGTTCACTTCTTCCACGGAACCATTGAAGTCGTTGAACGGCCCCTCCTTCACCCGCACCAATTCACCAACCATGAACTCAATTTTGTGACGAGGCTTCTCAGTGCCCTGCTGCATCTGGCTCACGATCTTCTGAACCTCATCCTCAGAGATAGGCGCAGGGCGGTTCTTCACACCCCCAACAAATCCTGTCACTTTACTGGTGTGCTTGACCAGGTGCCAGGTGTCGTCGTCCATGATCATTTCAACAAACACATAACCAGGAAACAACCGGCGCTCGGTAGTTTTGCGCTGGCCGTTCTTCATCTCAACCACCTCTTCGGTGGGCACAAGAATGCGTCCAAACTTGTCTTGCATCCCCGCACGGGCAATGCGCTCCTGGATATTGCGCTCTACCGCTTTTTCCATGCCCGAATAGGCATGCACAATGTACCAACGCAGATCGGGATTTGCGGGAGTTTCCGCAGGAGGCTGAACACCATCAGCATTCACGGTATCCACCATCACTTCCTCCAACCCAGGATCAAGTCGTACAAAACCCATTCCAGGGTTTTGTCGGTGAACCAGAGAAACAACGCCATAACCACCACAAATGCGAACACGTAGCCCGTCATCTGCAGCGTTTCCTTGCGAGTCGGCCAGACAACTTTCTTAACTTCGCGCCACGCATCGCGAGCAAAACCTATGAACTGCCGGCCGTGCTCAGACACCAAAAAAAGCGCTACAGCCAGCGCCAGACCAAGCAGCAAGACGCCCCACTGAATAAGAGGCCCTTGTTTGCCCAACGCATAGAAACCAGCGATTGAAGCAAGAACAGTCGCAACCGCCGCAAACAGCTTTGCCTTGTCTACGCCGTTCGTGACCGTCTCAACCTGGGAAGTCGCCATAGATTAATTTCACCTGTTTAATCAGCGCCATACAAGACACTGAAGCCCGCCAGAGTGGGCGGGCCTGCTTTTACCACCTGCAAGTGGCAGGGGCAGTAGGAATCGAACCTACAACCTTCGGTTTTGGAGACCGACGCTCTGCCAATTGAGCTATACCCCTTCGATCCTTGACTTACTCAATGATCTTGGCAACAACGCCGGCGCCCACGGTGCGGCCGCCTTCGCGGATAGCGAAGCGCAGGCCTTCTTCCATGGCGATGGGGTTGATCAGCTTCACGGTGATCGACACGTTATCGCCA